>JBDTWZ010000006.1:0-40010 GCA_040006435.1 Acidobacteriota bacterium | reverse complement strand
CATAGCCGCCCGCTGTTTTCTCGGTGAGCACGACTGGACAGCTTTCGCGTCGGCCCATTCCGACGGCGAGTCGCGGATCCGTACGGTTCTCGATTTCACGATCGAGTCGCGCTGGGACAGCCGGGCATCGGCGAACATCATAGAGTTCCAGATCAGCGCGAATGGCTTTCTTCGCTACATGGTGCGCTCGATAATCGGCACACTGATCGAGGTCGGGCGAGGCGAAAAAGATTTTGATACAATTCAGACGGCGATCGTGGCAGGGGATCGAAGTCTTGCCGGCAAAACCGCACCGGCGAATGGTTTGACGCTTCTGAAAGTCGACTACGAGTAACGTCTGAATGTTCATCTATCACATTGTTTTGCCCGACGTTTGGGAACGGTTTAAGACGCGGCCGTCTTATCAACCGGATAGTTTAACGACCGAGGGATTTATTCACTGTAGTTATCCGAGTCAGCTCGAAGCCGTTCTGAAACGATATTACAGCGACGTCGAAAAGGTTCTGATCCTAAAGATCGACACCGATAAGCTGCTCTCAAAGCTTGTCAAAGAACCGTCGACCAACGACGAAGTATATCCGCACATCTACGGTCGGCTCAATCGTAATGCGATTGTCGAGATCGAGGATCGAGTTCTGAAAGGCGATGGTTTCGAGGCTCCGTTTTGATCTGCTAATTCATGCGGGAACATTTCGCAAAAATCATCAAACCGAATTCGGCGGATGCGGACCTCCTCGAATTGATGGATCCCGAACGTCTTCCTCAACACATCGCGGTCATAATGGACGGCAACGGACGCTGGGCGAAGAAACGCGGAAAGCCGCGCATTTTTGGCCATCGGGCGGGTGCCGATTCAGTTAAAGCGATCGTCGACACATGCGCCCGGCTCGAAACCAAGGCCGTAACTCTTTATGCTTTTTCGACTGAGAACTGGAAACGGCCAAAGGCCGAGGTGTCAGGATTGATGTCGATGCTAAAGCGCTATTTGCGAAGCGAGCTTGAAGAAGTGCATCAACACAACATTCGTTTTCAGGCGATCGGTCAGATCGAAGGCCTGAGCGACGATGTGCAGAAAGAGATCGCATTCGCGATGGACAAGACATCCGCCAATACGGGAACAGTTTTGAGTGTCGCGCTCAATTACGGCGGGCGGGCCGAAATCGTTGAGGCTTGTCGGAAAGCGATGCGGACGATCGCGGCACGAGGTGGATCGCCCGACGATCTTCGCGAAGCGGACATCGAGCGCAACCTTTACACGCACGGTTTGCCGGACGTCGATCTGCTGATCCGAACAAGCGGTGAGATGCGTATATCGAATTTTTTACTTTGGCAGCTGGCTTATAGCGAGATCTATGTGACGCCGACGCTGTTTCCCGATTTTCGCCGTACTGAGATCTTCAAAGCGATCATTGATTATCAGAAGCGCGAACGTCGGTTTGGAGATGTAAAGGGTAAACTGCGGCAATAGTCAGCCCCATCTTCCGCTACGCAGGTGGCACTGACCTGTAGTCCGCATCGCCTACTGATTATGAAAACACGAATCCTAACGGCCGCGGTTGCTCTTCCGATCCTCATCGCATCGATCGTTCTTCCGTCATACGTTCCCGAAACGGTTTGGATTTTCGTCGCGATCGCCGTTTTCGCTCTCGCCGCCGGTTTGTTTGAGTTTTACTCTCTAACAAAAAAATTGGAGCTAAAGGCGGACGCTGCGATCGGCTATCTCGGTGCTACAGCTTTGACGGTCGCATTTATATTCGATGCCCCGGCGACTGAACCCACGCTCTTGCTGATGACACTGGCAGGCTTTCTGATCGTGGTCCTTATCACGCAGACTTTTCGCTTTCAGAAAGATTTTTCAAAGATGCTCGGCGGTGCGGGCGTGACGATACTCGGAGTTTTGTATCTCGCGTTCCTTGGCGGATTCCTGATAGCGACGCGTGTCGGTTTCGATGGCCACCCTTTACTCTCAACGCATCTGCTCGGCTTCTTTTTCCTCGTGCTGATGGGTTCGGATACGGGAGCATATTTTGCCGGTCGTGCGTTTGGCAAACACAAACTCGCGCCGATCATATCTCCTGGCAAAACATGGGAAGGCTTGATCGGCGGGTTAGTTGCGGCTGCAGCATTCGCAGCACTTGCGACATTCTCGTTCTTTCCGGAATTGCCGTATCAGTTCTCGATCCCGCTCGCAGTCGTCATGGCCGGTGTCGGCGTACTCGGTGATCTGGCTGAAAGCGCGATGAAGCGTGGTTCGAAAACAAAAGACACCGCAAGCATGCTGCCAGGCCATGGCGGACTACTAGATCGGCTCGACAGTTTGCTTCTCAACGCGCCTATCCTGTATTACTTCGCGAGGATTTATTTTTGATCAGCAAGTTGCCAAAACTCGCAAGTTTCTTGTAATATCTCACTTGCTTTTATGAACGCCATTTTGAGAGTTGACGATAATAATACGTGAGGCGAGAGCGTTAATCTTTTGACGTTCCGCCTTTCGTTTGTCGCACACTCGAAAGGCGTTTTTCTTTTTTTGCCCGCGAATAACGCGGATATCGCTAATACTCCCTATGGCGAAACTACTTTACAAAGACGAGAGTTTTAGAATTATCGGCGCATGCTTCGAAGTTTATAACCAGAAGGGGTTTGGATTTACTGAGCCTGTCTATCAGGAATGTCTTGAATTTGAGTTTGCTATTCAGGAGATCCCGTACGTAGCACAGCCGGAGATTCACCTTAACTATAAGGGAAACGCCTTGACGCAGTATTTCAAGCCGGACTTCATCTGCTATGACAAGATCATCGTTGAACTCAAAACGGTAGCGGCTCTCATCGATGCGCACAGAGCCCAGACAATTAATTACTTGAATGCTCTGGGCCTCGAGTTAGGTCTTCTCGTCAACTTTGGCCAGTATCCCAAACTCATGTATGAGCGGCTGGCCAACAGTAAGAATGCTCGCAATGTTCGGACTATTTCCGACGAAATGCGAAGCTGGACAGTTGAGGAGTAGCTACATTCGCGGTCATTCGCGTTATTCGCGGGCAAATTGATTTTATGCTGGACACACTTGGAACTTTAGAACGAACACACACGTGCGGTGAGCTGCGCGAATCAAACGTCGGCGAGCAGGTCGTGTTGATGGGCTGGGTCGCGAAGAAGCGCGACTTCGGCATCTTCACCTTTATCGATCTTCGCGATCGCGAGGGCGTGACTCAGATCGTTCTCAGCTCGGAGACGTTTCCGGAGGCACATGGCAAGGCCAAGAATATCCGTGGTGAGTTCGTAATCGCCGCGAAGGGCGAGGTCGTTTCGCGGGCCGAAGGGACACATAACGCGAAGCTCGTTACCGGTGATATTGAAATAAAAGTAAGCGAGCTGTTGATCCTGAACGACGCGAAGGTTCCGCCGTTCCAGCTCGAGGTCGCGGGATCGGAAAACCTCGCCGCTGAAGACACCCGTCTGAAATATCGATATCTCGATCTGCGCCGCCCACAACTGCAAAACAACATTCGCATGCGTGCAAAAGCAGTGGCGAAGATTCGCGAATATTTCGACGGCCGCGGCTTTATCGATATCGAGACGCCGATACTTCTGAAATCCACTCCGGAAGGCGCGCGCGACTTTGTCGTACCGTCGCGCATTCATACCGGGAAATTCTTTGCGCTGCCACAGTCGCCGCAGATCTTGAAACAGATCACGATGATCGCCGGGTTCGACAAGTATTACCAGATCGCACGCTGCTTCCGCGACGAGGACCTGCGTGCGGATCGCCAGCCGGAATTCACACAGCTCGACATGGAGATGTCGTTCGTCAATCGGGAACAGGTCTATCGCGAGATGGAAGGAATGTTTGGCTCAGTGCTGAAACTGATCGATGTCGATCTGCCTACCGAGTGGCCGCGGATGACGTATGCCGAAGCGATGCACCGATACGGTTCGGACAAACCGGACCTGCGCTTTGAGATGGAGCTGCAAGATCTTTCGGCTGAACTAAAGAGCACGGACTTCGCACCGTTCGCAGACGTGCTGACAAAGGGTGGCGAGATAAAATGCTTAGTTGTAAAAGGCAAGGCCGATTACTCGCGCAAGCAACTGGACGAGCTGCAGGAATTTGTAAAACGCTACGGAGCGGGCGCGTTGGCGTGGATAAAGTTCGGAGACGAGACCACGTCTTCGCTTCTTAAGGTGCTCGGTGAAGCGAAGATCGCCGAACTCGCCTCCGCAGCGAAAGCCGAGAAGAGTGACGCGGTTTTGATCGTCGCGGGAAGTAAATCGGTCGTAGCGGCATCGCTCGGCGCATTGCGCAACGAGATCGCACGCCGCGAGAATCTCATCGACCGCAGCCGTTACGAAGCGCTCATCGTCACCGAGTTCCCGATGTTCGAGCACAATGAGGAGACGGATCGTTATCTTGCGGCACATCATCCGTTCACGTCGCCGATGGACGAGGATCTCGAATTGTTCAAACACTCGGTCGAGAACGAGGCCGAGCACCATTTGCTCGGACAGGTACGTGCAAAAGCCTACGACGCGGTGATCAACGGATACGAATGTGCCGGCGGCTCGATCCGCATCCATCAAAAGGATGTTCAGGCGCTCAACTTCAAAGCGCTCGGAATGTCACCTGAAAGCGCCCGGTCGCAGTTTGGATTTTTCCTCGATGCACTCGAATATGGAACGCCGCCGCACGGAGGTTTCGCAGCGGGAATCGAACGGACATGCATGATCCTCTGCGGTACCGAGAATATTCGCGACGTGATGGCATTTCCGAAAACGGCTTCAGCGCAGGATCTTATGATGGACTCGCCGGGTGTTGTTGATGAAGCGCAGTTGGAAGAGCTGGGGATTTCAGTCGACTCGGACAATGGCTAAGTATTGCAATATATTGAATGAAATTCAGGTTTATTGAACAAACCTACAAAGAATACCGTAAACTAGCTTCGACCATGCCGAAAAAGTTCGACACAAATCCGCTTGATCCTGATTTTCCGGAGAAGGCAAAAGCTGCAGCGGCGGCTGGTTACGACGCTCCGCCGAAAACGCGATTCAGCACTGCGGAATTCCCGAGCGGTCCGTCAAGCATAACCGAAGAAGAAACTCGCCGCTTCACCGAAGCGGATTTCAACACGTACGCCCACAATCATCCGCAGCCCGTTGCTCTGTACGGAACGGCGGATCGCGGCGATATGAATAGAGCGTCCGCACGCAAAGTTGCGAAGACAGGCGTTCCCGAAAAATGGCTGATCGGATTACCGTACGTGCCATTCTATATCGGACTCGTGGCGGGAGCGATATTGCTGCTGCTGATTCCAAAAGAGGAAACTAAGGTTAGGTTCCACGCCGCTCAAGGTCTGGCGGCACATCTCGGCATCCTGATCGTAACGAGCATCCTCGGCTTGGTAGGCGGCCTCGCGGATCTGGGCAGCCTTATCTTTTCAATCGTAACGACGATAATGCTGATCATCTTCGCCATCAAGGCTTGGCGTGGCAAACCGGTCCACATCGAATCGGTAGATGACCTAACGAACTGGCTCGAGGAAAAGATCGGGCCGATCAAATCCTGAAAATAGCCGGCCGCTCACCTAGCCCTCTTTCCCCAAAACTTCCTTCAACACCCCGGCATATTCCAAGATTGCCTGTTCGCCGTCTCCAGTGAATACCGAACCATGCATTGTAGCGACCGTCGTCGGCTTCAGAGCCGCGATCCGTTTGAGCGTGGCGTCGGTTTCGACAGCGTAAGGAAGGTAACCTGCAAGTGGCCCGGCTTGCATTTCAAGCAGCGTCTGCCTCGCGCGATCGGTTACGCTGTCCGAAGTAAGCGGTTCGACATCACCGTTCTGGTGGAGAATATCGGAACTGAAGAGAAGCCCGGTCGTCATGTCGAAAAGCAATCCTGCCTCCCAGTTGTGCGGAACATGCGGCGTCTGAAGAAAACGAAAAGTATGCGAGCCGGTTGAAAACTCTTCGCCGTCGACCATTCCTTTTGCCGGGTTCGTCGGCGCGAAATCGTCGACGCTTACCATCTTTCCAACCATGCTGCAGACGCCGGTCGCCTGGGGTGCGGCGACGTGCCATTCGTTCAGGGATCCACATTCGTCAGCTTCAAAATGGCTGAAACCGATCCACCGTAACGTCGATGGATCGATGATCTTTGCGACCGCCTCGTGCACGACGGGGAACATCGCTTTCGGTCCCGTGTGGAATAGTAGCGGCTCTTCATCACGAACAAGAAACTGGCTGAATCCGAGTCCGAAATCCGGCACATAGGTCGATATTCGATATGTGTCGGGCGCTATTTCGGTAATTTTTGCCATGGCTCAATATCTCCCATTCAAGTCGGCGTGAAGCTCAACGATCATATCACTTTCTAGAGAACATCCATCGGCGGTTGTGCCGTCTCAAACGTTCTGCTTTTTATCCAGGCAGTGATTACCAAAAATATTGCAAGAATGATCAGCGCCAGTGACACGGCTCCGTTCACCAGTCTGATATCCAGGCCGACCGCCGCAGAAAAGTTTCCATAAACCATCGCACCGAGTGCCCACAAGGTAATCGTCAGGACAAACAGCATCGGGATCAGCGTAAAAGCGATACGGCGACGTGCCTTGTAGAGCCACGCGGTGATCGAGAGCAGAGTGAGCGCCGCGAGGAGCTGATTCGAAGCACCGAACAGTGTCCAGAACTCGACGTATGATCCGGGGGTCGCGAGGAAGATCAGCATGAACGGAAGTGCGACAGTGACAACCGTTCCAGTCAGCGCGCCGAGCCGTCCGGGCATGCCGAAAAGCTCCTGGAGTAAATAGCGCCCCAGCCGCATCGTGACATCGAGCGTGTCGAAGACGAACGTCGAGAACGCCATCGCTCCGAACGTGATCGCGAACGAGAGATTCTCTTTCCCGATCACAAGCGTAAGAAAATTTCCGATTCCGTTGCCGTATATTTTCCCGGCCGAAAGGTTTTTGCCGTCGGCGCCGACCAACGCGTCGCTCGTCGCGATCATCACCGTCACGAGCGCGATGAAAGCAACGAAACCCTCTGCGAGCATTCCGCCGTAGCCAACCGGTTTTGCGTGCGTCTCTTTATCGATCTGTTTCGACGTCGTGCCCGAGCACACGAGCCCGTGAAAGCCCGAGCACGCGCCGCAAGCGATCGTCACAAAAAGAAACGGAAACATCATTCCGGTCATTCCGCCCACGTCAAAGGATGTGAACGCCGGCTGCTGGATCGAATATCCGCCAAAAAATATTCCGATCACGCCGACGATGATCGCGGTATAGAGAACGAACCCGCCGAGATAGCCGCGGGGCTGCAAAAGCGCCCAGACCGGCAGCAGTGAGGCGACGACGCAGTAGAGAAGGATGACGACCGCCCACGTTTGATGACCAAAGCTGAGGACGTGCGAATACTGTGTTCCGACGTACGAGAGCGCGAACGTCGCAGGTACGAAGATGATGGTCGCGAGCCACAGCGGCGGCTTTAGAAATCGCTCGACCAGTCCAAGCAGGATCGATAATCCGAGATAAAGAACGCTTGCGAGAGCGACCGCTCCTCCCGGATTAAACCGTGTTTCCCCGGCAAGCGCTTCGTCGCCCGCGACAAATGTTCCGGCCGTAATGTCTGTGAATGCCACGGTGACATACACGAGTGCTATCCAGATAAACGCCATCATCGCTCGCCCGGCACCGAGGCCAAGTTGGTCGCGCGTGATCTCGGCAACGCTTTTCGCACTGTGGCGGATCGAGGCGGTCAGGGTCGAGAAGTCGTGAACCGCTCCGATAAGGACGACGCCAAGGGCGATCCATAGAAGGCAAGGCAGCCAGCCAAATGCGAGGCATGCAATGATCGGCCCCGCGATAGGCCCCGCCGCCGCAATCGCCGAAAAATGCTGTCCGAACAGATAGAACGGCCGTGTCGGCACATAATCTTCACCATCGCTCAGCTCGTGAGCGGGTGTCGGACGGTCGTCGTCAAGCACGAACTGTTTCGCGATCCAACGCCCGTAGCCGAAATAACCAAGGACCAGCCAGGCGAGAAAAGCGACGGCGAGAATTGTCAGCATAGGTTTCTAGGAGTAAATCGAAGCGAAACAAATTTACGGTAGAAAGTGACAAGTGACAAGTGGCGAGCCAGAATTGATAATTGATAACTGACAGTTAAGCAAAGACTAATTTAGGACTGACGGCTGGCCGCTGCATTGTCACTCGTCACTTGCCACTCATCACTTGTCACTTCTTTATGAAATCACTTCAAGAAACTTACTCGCCGGAAGGAATATGCTTTGGCTGCGGTCCGAAGAATGAAAAAGGATTGCACATTCGAAGCTTTGTCGAGGGTGATGAGTTCGTCGCCGAATGGCGAGCTGAGCCGCATCATCAGGCGTTCCCCGGTGTGCTGAACGGCGGCATCATCGGAGCGCTGCTCGACTGTCATTCGAACTGGGCGGCAGCCTACCACCTGATGAAAAAACGTGGCGAAGATCGGACACCATGCACAGTGACGGCGGATTTCCACGTCAAGCTTTTGCGTCCGACGCCGGTCGACGGCGTGATCACCTTGAAGGCGCGCGTTGTCGAATCGACTGACGATCGCGCAACTGTTGAGGCGGAACTTATCGCCGGCGGGAAGGTTTGCGACACGTGCCGCGGAACTTTTGTCGCCGTTAAAGAAGGCCACCCGGCGTATCACAGGTGGTGAGAGTTCAGGGTGCTGGCTTCAGCCTATTCGGTTCGCGTCATTAACCGGGCTGAAGCCAGCGCCCTGAACTTTCGCCAACTGCTCATCATACTCGTCGCTTAGACCCAACTTCTCGAGCCACAAGGATTGCTCCCGCATCAATAACGGCAGGTGCACCACGTCGGACAACGCATACTCAACCAGCTCTTCGGTCCAGATCCCGTCCCACGCCCTATTGAATTTCGATCGATGAGATTTTTCAAGATCCACGGCGAAGTAACGATAAAGCGTTTCGGCAAGCGAAGCCGATTGATTCGCGCCGCGCGTCAAAACACGTTCCGCGAGCATCGTGTCGAAGATGTTTTTGACTTTAACGCCTACCGCGTTCAGAAAGTCCAGATCGAATTTTGAATTGTGAAAGATCTTGACCACGCGCTCGTCCCCCAAAAGGTCGATCAGACGCCCAAGGGCGATTCCTTCGCTCATCGGAACGAGGACGTTAAATTCGCCGTCCGAAAATTGAACCGAGAAGAGTTTTCCGTATTTCGGATTCAGCGCGGACGTTTCCGTGTCGCAGCCAAGCATTTCGGCTTCGCAAAGGCGCGAATACGCGAGTTCGATCTCTTCGGTTGTGCGGGCGACGAGAATATTCACTGAAAAGATATTAGCCGCTAAGACGGACGATTTCACCTCGAAGCACAAAAGAGCGCGTGAAACATGCAGTGTCGAGCCTTCACGCGATTGGCTGCAGGCGGGTTTCTGCAAAGGTCAGAAAGTGTATTACTCTAATCGCGAACTTTATGCTCGATCCACTTACCGAAGTCGAAGGTCGCGTCCTGGGCAGCCTCGTCGAAAAACAACTGACCACGCCGGAATACTATCCGCTCACGCTGAACGCCCTGACGGCCGCCTGCAATCAGAAAAGCAACCGTGATCCTGTTGTCGCGTACGACGAGACGACACTTATGGCAGCGGTGGATAGTCTGCGGGACAAGAACCTTGTTTACCTCTACTACGGTACGGGCAGTCGCGCTGTGAAATACAAGCATATGATGCCGAGCGTCTATGAGCTTGACGCCGCCGGCGTAGCGATCGTCGCGGTTCTATTACTTAGAGGGCCGCAAACGATCGGTGAGCTGCGCGAGCGAACCGGAAGGCTCCACGAATTCTCGGGGCTTGGAGACGTTCAGGAAACTCTGGATGGTTTGATCCGCCGTGACGAACCGCTCGTTGCAAAGCTTGAAAGGCAGCCCGGGCAGAAAGAAGCGCGCTACGCGCACGTGTTGAGCGGCGAAGTAAGTGGGCAGGCGTCTGTGAGTGTTCGTGAAAGCCCCGTAGAGGCATCGAGCGCTAAGAATGATCGAATCGAAAACCTGGAAGCCGATGTCGAAAAACTTCGAAGCGATTTCGCGTCGCTTCGTGAGACGTTTGAGGAATTTCGAAAACAGTTCGAGTAGAGGAAATTTATGCGTGTGCCGCGTATCGGTCCAGCATCTCCCTTAACTGATCAGGCTGAACCGGTTTATAGATAACATCGGCGCATCCCGCCTTCAAAGCCTCTGCCTTTATGTCGCTGAACGCCGTAACCGCGATGATCGGAACGAGGTGATTGGTTTTCTTGGCGTGGAGAAGTTGGGCGACGGACAATCCGTCCAGCAGTGGCATGCCGATGTCCATCAGGATAAGGTCGGGCAAAAACTCGGCTGCTTTTTCGATCGCCTCATACGGGCCCGAGGCTTCGATCACCGAATAACCGAACTTTTCGATCATGAACTTCAATAAAACCCGAGTATCCTCGTAATCCTCGACGACCAGCACCCTTTTTTTCATAACCCCTTGTAGAACCTCTTGGTTTTATTCTAAGCTCCCGCAGTCCGCACGAGCAAAGTGTTTAAACCAGATTTTACAGTAGGATGCCAAACAGTATCTCGGTATCTCACAAAGCCCGCCAGTTCTGTTCGGCTCGAACTATTATTAAGAATTCTGAGCTTCCCTATGCTCGCAGGTGGCTTCGGATTAGGCCTGTGCCCGTTTAGTTTTCTGGTCATTTGGGTCCGAAACCGCTCGGCGGTAATACCAGTATCATGTCGCTGTAGATCGCTTGAAAGAGTCTGCGACCCAGTTCAGGATTCAACGCGAGGACAGCCCGCTGTTGCACTATAGCGGCTTGTCTGTCGCGCTTTGCCACGTACAGGCTCCCGAGTAGAAACTGAGCCTCCTCGTTTTCGGGATCGATTTGTATCGCGTATCTGACTTCAGCAATAGCAAGATCAAATTTCTTTCGCATCGCGTACGCATCACCAAGGCTAACTCTTATCAGGGCACTTTGAGGATCGATCGACTTTGCTCTTTCAAGAGTTGCCACCGCCCCCCGAAGGTCGTTCACAGCCATCTGAACTTTGCCAATGTTTAGTTGTATGATCGCGTCATCGGGTTTCAAAGCGCCGGCTTTGAGAAACACGTTCAGCGCTTCCTTCTCGCGATTTGCCGCCATCAACATGACACCGAGTTCGTTATAAGTAAGGGCAAAATCGGGCGCGAGTCGGATAGCGTTTCTAAATGTGGTTTCGGCTCGGGCAAGGTCATTGAGTTTTTTCCAATATAGGTGGCCCAGGTTGCGGTGGATGACAGCGTTAGTGGGAAAGAGTTCTGCGGAACGATTTAAGGTCTTGAGCGCCTCTTGGTAATCGCCTTTTTGGAATTGTGCGACGCCCTGATTGTTTAGGATGATCCCCTCGCGCTCATTGTCGGTCTGGGAATATACGGCCGCTATCAACACTAAAATTACAACGAAAACTCTCCGAAAAAGTACAACATAACCACTCCTTTATTCATTGTTCTGCTTTATTGAGACGCGGGGATCCTGGGCCGGATCAGATCCGGCCGTATCACTGAGTCAGTAGTTGGATTTTTTGGGAGAGCCGGGGTTACCGGCTTTTTCGGCGCACTCCGATCTTCATCTCGACAAGTTGCTCGACTGTCACGTTGGGGTCTGATGCTCGGGCTTCGCGAATGAACTGAGAGTCGATCTTGAAGATCCGGAGCTTCACGATATCTTCAGAAGATAGATTTGAAATTCCCTCCGCCTTTATCTCGTTCAAAAATTCCGGCGTCACTTCGAATATGCGGAACTTTACCAGGCCTTCGAACCCCTGTGTGGCAAAGCCGATCTCACGAACCTTTCTCACATAATCTGCATCGATCTTGAAAATGCGCCCTTTTACGAGTTTTTCCATTCCCAGATCCGGAAAACCGGTCGCCCGCATTTCCGCCATGTATTGCGGAGTGATCTTAAAGATTACGGCCTTAAAAAGATCGTCGACGTCGAGCGGCCCGAAGTTCGCCGATTTCAGATCGTCGGCGAAAGCGCTGGTGACATTCAGCGTCGTAGCCGTAAACAACTTCATGTCCAGATCTTCTTGTCCGTGCTTCGAAGGCTTGGAAAAGTCAAAGCCACGCGATCTCATGGCGTCGGCGAATGAATAATTCGGCGCAAACCTGAACGTGCCCGATCCTTTTCCGTTCACGAACGAACCGTCGCACTGGATGGTTCCGGCTTCGCGTGCGAGGCTGAAACTGACCCTTCCGTTCTGCGTTTGTTCGCGGGTCAGGCCCTGAAGATCCGAATAGGCAAAACCGGAACCGTGTTGGTTCCTCGCGCCCTTCTCGGTTCGGATCTCGAACGAGAGATGGATTTTATCCGGATTTTCGACTTTTATATCGGCGCGCCAGTCACCCGTTATTACACTCTGAGCGATGATGACATACGAGCCGATCACAAATATTGCAAACGCTACGCTGAACACGCGAACGGCCAAACTCTTGGACATAACCAAACCTCCGACGGAAATATTTTCTATATGCAAGTAAATGCGTTACAGAATTAGAACACCGGCGGAAATAAAATTGTGACAAGAACTTCTGAACTAGAATCAGGGCGAAGCGCTGATCAGGAAATAAGAGAAGCGAAGGAATTGTCGATAAATTTGAAGTGCCTTTCGGAATCGTCCCGGATGGCTCCGAGCTTTTCGTAAAATGTGACAGCGGGTGCGTTCCATTCCAGCACCTGGAAATCGATCCGCTCAAACCCCCGCTGTTTGGCAAGCTTTGCTACGATCTTGACCATCGCTTCGCCGAGCCCGTTGCGGCGAAAATCTTCTGCGACAAAGATGTCCTCAAGATAATAACCGCACTGTCCGCGGAAGCTTGCAAAGTAGGGATAGAACATCGCATACGCTACGGGCTCATTGTCGTGAAAAGCGACCAGTCCTTCGACGAACGCTTCGGTTCCGAACATCACGTTGAAGAGCCGCTGCTCGGTTATTTCGCAATAGTCGCCAAGTTTTTCGTATTCCGCAAAATCGCGCATGAGTCGTACGATGGCGGGAACTTCGTCCGGTGTCGATTTGCGTATCTGTATATCCATATAAAAAGCCGTGCCCGATAAATTCTACTAAGCACGGCGCATGATATCTAATCCTCCGACCTATCAACCCTTTCGCTTCGGAGCAGTCTTTTGAGGAGCCAGCTTTTGCTCGTTCTTGAGTTCTTCGATAATTGCTTTTGTGCTCTCTTTCAACTTGTGGGTGTCCGGAGCTGTGTCAACGAAGCGCTGCATGTAGTTCAGTCCTTCCTGCAGAATCACTTTGTCCGGAGGGGTCGTCGTCCATCCTTCCGAATACAGAGCCAGCCCTAAGCCGATCAGTGCATCAATATTATCGGGCGAAGTCTCCAAAACTTTACGAAACGCTACCGATGCGGTAGTCAGTTCTCCGGCACCACTCATGTTGTTCGCAAACGTAAGGAGACTCGGATTACGTTTGGCAACGTCGGTCTCGGCAGCAACGTACTGGTCCATCGCAGCACCTGCAAGGGTTAAGCTCGCTGGATCGGGAGCGATCCGAGCGCCGTATCCGTACGTGTCCAAAATATTTGCCAGGACCTGCATTCGCGTCGTCGTCGCAATGCTTTGTTCGTTTGCATTGGCAGTGGAAACGCCTTTTTCAATCACTTCCAATGCGCGCTTAAACGCCTCGAGAGCGCTAGAAAGATCTGATTTGATCTTTTCCTGCGCCGCCGCCTTCGCTCCAGCATCGCCTACGGCCGCTGCATTGTATGAGGCCAACGCGCGTTTTTGATACGCAGTACCTTTGTAGTTAAGGAGAACAGGAGCACTTCCAACGTAGTCCGGATCCGCGACCACCCCCTTCTCGAACTCAGTAATCGCCAGATCGTAATTCTGAGCCTTAAAAGCAGCGGCCCCAGCTTTTAGCGCTTCGTTAACTACTTTATTCGAATCTTCCGCCTTCTTATTCGACGCCGTTATCTGAGCGTTCTTCTTTTCGAGCTCGGCACGTTCCTTTTTTTCCGCTTCCGACATTTCCCCGGATGCGGGGGCGGCAGCCGAGCCTTTAGCTGCCTCTCGCGCTTCAGCCTCGGTTAACCTGCGACCGTCACCTTCGTTGACGATGAATTCGATGTTCTCCATTCCGCCTTTTATCTCTGACTGGATTCGCGGGCCAATACCTGCACCGCTCACAGAAAGTACAAATCTCTGGCCGAGAGGAAATCCGATAAAACTAAACTCGCCTCGCTTATTCGTCTTCGCCTCGGGCATTTTTCCGCGGTCGATGTCGGTCCGATAGGCTTCGACGATCGCCCCGACTACAGGAAGGACCGTTCCGTCGCCCTTTTGTAGCTTCACCGTGCCGCGAACCGGTGCGTTTTGAGCAAATGCCGCCGTGCCGCCAACGAGAAGCACGAGTAATGTAAAAAATACCTTTAAATAATCTTTCCGAAACATTGTGTGGTCCCTCCGAGGACAGATAATAGGGTCAAAACCGATCGTGAGATGCTTTTATCGCCAGAAGCGTTTTATGGATTTTCAACATTCTAACCCGAAAACCGATTAAATTTGAAGCGCAGGTACAGATCGGCCCAGGCCGTGAAGCGTACGCCAATTCACCTTCTCAGAACGGTGTGTTAATTTAAATTTTTCAGCTCAAGCCACTATTGTCGATAACTGAGAACGTGGATAGAATTTATAACTTTAGTTCCGGCCCCGCCACCATGCCCTTACCCGTGTTAGAGCGTGCACGAGACGAGTTCTTGTCGACCAGCGGAAGCGGTATGAGCGTAATGGAAATGAGCCACCGCTCAAAGCACTTTGCGGACATTCTGGCCGGAGCTGAACGCGGCCTTCGCGAGCTGCTCTCCGCACCTGACAACTTCAAGATATTGTTTCTTCAGGGCGGAGCCGCGTTCCAGTTCTCGATGGTGCCGATGAACTTTTTGCAATCGGGCCAAACTGCCGACTACGTCGTCACGGGATATTGGGGAAACAGGGCGGTTGCCGAAGCTGAGCGGTGCGGTACTGTCAACGTCATGTACTCGGGAGCGGAAAACGGATACCGCTCGGTGCCGGATCAGTCCGAGCTGCGGTTCTCGCCGAATGCCGCATACGTTCACTACACGTCAAACGAAACGATCGACGGTGTCGAATTCAAATATGAGCTCGACGCCGGTGGCATTCCCGTTGTCTGCGACGCGTCTTCAAATATCCTCTCGAAACCGTTCAACCTGGAAAAATATGCGTTAGTTTATGCCGGGGCGCAAAAGAACATCGGCCCGAGCGGAGTGACCATTGTGATCATTCGCGACGACATGCTCGAGCGTGTTCCCGTGAATCAGCATGCGCTCCTCGATTATCAAAACATCGCTGAAAACGGTTCGCTCGCGAACACGCCCAACACCTGGGGGATCTATATGATCGGGCTTGTCTGTGATTGGCTTGGCGAACAGGGCGGCATTCCCGCAATGCAGATACGAAACGAGGAAAAGGCGGTCCTACTCTACAAATGTATCGATTCGAGTGACGGATTCTATGAGGGACACGCCGAAAAACACTGCCGCTCGTTGATGAATGTTACTTTTCGTCTGCCGTCCGCGGACCTCGATGAAAAATTCTGCGCTGAGGCCGAGAAGATCGGGCTCGATGGACTACACGGACACCGATCCGTCGGAGGAATTCGCGCCTCGATCTATAATGCGTTTCCGAGGGAAGGTGTCGAAGAGCTTGTCGATTTCATGGCCGAATTCGCCGCGCGGAACGGATGATCAGCAGAGCGCCGCAATCAGCATTCCTATTAACTCGTCCTCTTCACTCACTTGAACGGTTCTCAGATCGATCAAAACCGCATCATCCTCAATCCGAGCGATGACCGGCGTTGCGGACTTTCTCAATTGGCGCTCGATCTCGGACGCCGATACGGCATTGTGCTTTATAGCCAACAACACCGTCTCCTGCCGTGTATCCGGAGCTGAGCCGCCACCGACCACCGACTCGCCGGAGATCATTTCGATGCACACGCCAGTCCCTTTTCCAAGCCGTTCGTGAATTCGCCGGACAAGGCCCCGCGTCCGCGTTTCGAGCTCCTCCTTTCGCAGGCTAAGCATCTTGAGAACCGGAACTGACTGTTCCGCATCTTCCCGAAGGTACGATTCAATGGTCGCCGCGAGGGCGGCATAAACGAGCTTGCTGACCCGCAGTGCCCGATACAGCGGATGCTTTCTGATCTGCTCGACCAGATTCTTGCGGCCGACAATGATTCCCGCTTGGGCTGCGCCAAGAAGCTTATCTCCGCTGAACGTAACGATGTCTGCACCGTCCGCGAGTGACTGGCTGATAAGCGGCTCGTCCGCCAGCCCGAACTTTCGGAAATCAACTAGAGCCCCCGAACCTGCGTCCTCGTACAGAAGAATCCCCTTTTTTCGGGAGAGTTGAGCCAACTCCGCGAGTGAAGGTTTTTCGGTAAAGCCGACTATCTTGTAATTGGAGGGATGGACCCGCACCAAGATCTTCGTATTTTCACCGATAGCCTTCTCGTAATCGGAAATTTTCGTCCGGTTCGTTGTTCCGACTTCTTTAAGCGTCGCACCGGACTGTACTAACACATCCGGGACGCGGAAATCGCCGCCGATCTCGACCAGTTCACCGCGCGAAACGACTGCCTCGCCACCTTTTGCAAACACAGTTAGAACCAGGTATGCGGCCGCTGCGCAGTTATTAACAACGACCGCCGCTTCGGCCCCGGTCATTTCAATTACGAGACGTTCCAAAGATTCGCCGCGTTTTCCACGTTTGCCGCTCGAAAGATCGTATTCGAGGGTACAGTAACCGCCGGCGTCTCTGATCGCCTCTATCGCGTTGTCAGACAGCGGAGCGCGCCCAAGATTGGTGTGGATCACGACGCCTGTCGCATTGATGACCCGGCGAAGACGGGAGTTCCGATGCTCTTTTCGGCTCTGCTCGAACCGCTCAGACGCTGCGGCCAACAAACTTTCTTTTGAATATGCTTCAAGGCGGCCGGGCCGCGATGCGATTTCGTCTGCGAGTTCCGTCCGCAGCTGGTCGATCGCGGCTCGCACGAGCGTGGTTGCCCGGACGCGGCCGATCTCGGGAATCAGCACGTGAACCGCGGGGGACGACAGCAATTCGTCTGTCGACGGCAGCATTCTCAATACGGCTTTCAATTCCGCCGCTTTCGGATTTCCCATTTCCGTAGTTTACCTAAAAGTGGCGAAAAAAGTGCGAACAACAGAGTCCGATTCCTGTTATACTCTTGGCGGGCCTCTTGCCCATCCCGCCTACGAGTTCAACATGCCGCCAAAATCTAACAATTTATACAGGCAGACACCGGGCCGTCTTGAAGAAGCCGCGGCGCTCGACAAACAACTCGGAAAATTAGAGGACGACGTTCGTCGGCTGAAGATCGAGTTCGATATCTTTTTTAATGGAGCCACAAAGCGGGCCCCGCTCGAGGCGCGTGCACGTCTCGAATCTCAAATAAAGAGAATGTTGGACAATCGCGCACTGAGCTACGCCCAACGGTATAAGCTCAATAGTTTGGTCTCGCGCTTTACTTCGTATCGTGAATTGTGGCGCCGGACGCTCCGGGCAAAGGGCGAAGAAATGTTTTAGCTGACGCGGTTTTTAGTCAAAGAAAAAGCGAACTGGGAAAATCTCAGTTCGCTTTTTCTTTTGTGCTAAATATCTGAAGCGATCCGGCAGATCGATAACAAATTCTAGGCGGCGACCTTCATGACGTTTTCGGCTTGGGGGCCTTTCGGGCCGTTGGTCACTTCGAATTCAACTTCCTGACCCTGGATCAGGGTCTTATATCCATCGCCGGATATTGCGCTGTAATGCACAAAAATATCCTGTTCGCCGGGTTGCTCGATAAAACCGTAACCTTTGGCGTTGTTGAACCATTTGACCATACCGAGTGTTTTGGACATTGTTTCTAATTCCTCCTAAGAACATCAAGACACTAACAATTTTTTAGACCTGGCCAGCCAGGCTAATGCAAAAAAACCGCTCCGTCTTCGGCATGCGAGAGCGTACACGAATACGGCAAAATCTTGTGGGGACGCGTGTATTTGCAAACAAATAACAAATCTTAAACGGCAAGATTTTCCCTTCTCGATTCGGGTTTTATTGATTGACGAAACAGAATTTACCCATATTTGGAACGTCTGTCAAGATGTTTCTTCGTTTTTGCGTGAGAAACTTCGAAATTGACATGGACCCAGCCATGCACGAAGATTAGGCTTGATTTTATCGGTCTATCTGAACGAGTTTGATGGCATACGAATACGGTAAAGGCGCTTCGCTTTCCTACAACAAATATCTAAAAGTTCCCGAGCTGCTAGAGCTTCAGGAAACCTTGTCCGATCCGGCAAGCCACGACGAACTGCTCTTCGTAATCATTCACCAGACCTACGAGCTCTGGTTCAAACAAATACTTCATGAGATCGACGCCACCATCGCGTGGATGACCGAAGGGCGGACGTTTCGCGCCAACCACAGCCTTCGCGCCGTTATCGGGATCGAGAAGGTTTTGGTGACGCAGATCCACCTACTCGAGACCATGGCCCAGATCGGCTTTCTCGAATTTCGCGACAAGCTGAATCCAGCAAGCGGATTTCAATCGATGCAGTTTCGCGAACTGGAATTCGTCTCGGGTCAAAAGAACGAAAAGATCCTCGCCGTGTTCAAAGACGATGAATTCGCGCACAAGCGCCTTAGTAAACGTTTTGCTGAGCCTGGTCTCGATGGCGCATTCTGGTCGATGCTGGGACGAGCGGGTTTCGCGGTCGCATCGCATGAAGAGCGTGTACAATCGATCGTCGAGATCCTAACGCACCCCGAAAAAAACGCCGACTATTTCATCATGCAGGACCTACTGGTCGAGCACGATGAAAACATTGCACTTTGGCGCTATCACCACGTACTGATGGTCGAGAGGATGCTGGGAATGAAACCCGGAACCGGCGGTTCTGAGGGTGTTGGATATTTGATGACGACGCTCACTAAGAAATTCTTTCCGGAGATCTGGGAAGCGAGGACGCACCTAAAGGTCAGCGGACTTGATGAACCGCCCGCCGCAGACGCGTAAAGGAACACTTATACAAACGCTGCGAAGACTTCGTTCGAGAAAACCATTCCCTTCCGCGTCAGGCAGAGGCGGCGATCGAAAATTCTAACCAGTCCATCGTTTTCAAACCGCTCGATATCGCCTCCGAATTTTTCAAGCAGATCGAAACCGAAGCTCGTTTCATAACTCGTCAGATCGATTCCCTCATTCAACCGTAATCCGAGGAACGCAAACTCGGAAGCGGCGTCAATTCTCTCTCGCGAAACTTCCGCCGTTCCGGAACTCTCCACGTTCGCCACATACCTCGCGGTGTCGCGTTCATTCGCGTATCGATCGATTCCATTGAAGGAGTGGGCCGAGACGCCAAAGCCATACACGGGTTCGAGCCGCCAGTATTTTGAGTTGTGACGCGATTCGTAACCGGGTATTGAGAAGTTCGATATCTCGTACTGCTCGTAACTCGCGCCCACTATTCTGTCCAGCATCAGCTCGTACATTTCCGCCGCGAGTTCTTCATCAGGGACGGGCTGACGACCGGACCGGATCTGCTCGGCGAGTGGGGTAGCTTCGTGGATCTCAAGGAGATAGAGCGAAAGATGTTCGGGCCGCATGGCGAGCGCCTCTTCCAAATTGTGTTCCCAATCGGCCATGGTCTGACCCGGCAGTCCGGCTATCAGATCGAAACTAATATTGTCGAACCCCGCATTCCGCAGCAGCCGAAATGTATTTCGCGCGTCGTTCGCATCATGGCCGCGGGCGAGGAGCTTTAACGCCCGATCGTTGAATGTCTGCACTCCAAAGCTTGCTCGATTCACTCCGATCGATCTGTAACCCGCGAGAGTCTCTGACGTCACAGTCGCCGGATTCATCTCCATCGTGATCTCAGCAAGCGGCTCCACGCTAAACTTGTCACGGACCGCATTCAATATGTTCGTTACTTGCTCCGCCGCCAACAGCGAAGGAGTGCCGCCGCCGAAATAGATCGTATCAACTGATTGCGGATTGCGGATTGCGGATTGCGGATTTCCTCCTTCGAAAGCTTTGATCTCGGAACGAAGTGCGGAAACGTAGCGATCGACCGCGTCCGAACTGCGATAGACGTCCGTCGCGAAATCGCAATACGAACATCGAGATTTACAAAATGGGATGTGAAGATAAACACCAGCAGACATGGTGAGATCAATCTAACCGACAGGCTGTCCTGCTCGGCACAGTTATACGTCAGGTCGTCTAAGAGATGCCCGCCGGCTTTGCCGTTTCAAGCCGTTTTTCGAGCGCTGTTTCCCAGATCACCTCGAGATCGGGAATGGGCGAGGAGATAACTTCTCTTCCGTCGATCGCGATGTGCAGCACGTCGTCGCCCACCTTGCCGATAACCGCGAAGGGACAATCGGCGACAAGAGTCTTTACCGCGTCCAAGTTCTCAACTGCGAAGCTAACCACGATCCGCGAAGGCGACTCGCCGAAGAGCAACGCCTCGTTTGAAAGACCGGCGGATTCAAGATCGATGTTCGCTCCGATCATGTCGCGACCGAGCGATGAAAAGCAGCTTTCGACGATTGCAATGGCGAGGCCGCCATCCGAGCAATCGTGCGCGGAATAAAGCATACCGGCCATAGCAAGTTTCAAACACGCGTCCTGGACGCGCTTTTCGAGGGAAAGATCGATCTGCGGAACCCGGCCGAATGTTTTCATGTCCTCGATCGTCTTGCCGAGAATGGTCTGGGCGTATTCGCTCACGTACAGATCGTCCTGGCTTACGCCTAGCAGCGCGATAACGTCGCCATCCTTCTTGAAGCCGTGATCTACGATCCGCCGTGTGTCTTCGATCAAACCGACCATTCCGATCGTCGGTGTCGGCAAAATGCCGCGGCCGTCAGTTTCGTTGTAAAACGAAACGTTCCCCGATACGACCGGCGTTTCAAACATCTCGCACGCCTCTTTCAGCCCGTCGATGACATCCGAGAATGCCCGCATGACCTCTGGCCTTTCAGGCGAAGCAAAGTTTAGGCAATTCGTAACGGCGATCGGCTTTGCCCCGACGCAGACGACATTTCGCGCGGCTTCGGCAACGGCCAGCTTCGTACCTTCGTAAGCGTTGACCGCGACGTACCGACCGGGCCCGTCGAGGCACATGGCGATCGCTCGGCGAGTTTCCTTCACCCGAATGACGGCGGCGTCCGCACCCGGCAGCACCGCGGTATTGGTCCGGACCATCGTGTCGTACTGCTGATACACCCACTGTTTCGAGCAGATGTTGGGAGAAGCCAAAAGCTCTTTCAGAGCTTGTCCCAGGTCCCGAGTCCCTAGTCCCAACGTGTTTGAGTCGCTGTCACTACTGGGACCTGGGACCTGGGACTTGGGACCCGGTTCGGTCATCGGTCTCTCATACTTGGGTGCTTCATCAGTAAGTGCCTGTACCGGCAAGTCTGCTTCGAGTTTCCCGTTAAGTACTATTCGCAGGCGATCGCCTTCGACGACCTTGCCGATCACAACAGCATCGAGGTCCCACTTATTGAAGATCTCGACAACTTCTTTCTCGCGGCCCGTACGTGCGACGATCAGCATTCGCTCTTGCGATTCCGATAGCAGCATCTCGTACGCCGTCATTCCCGTTTCGCGTTGCGGAACGAGTGTCAGGTCGAGTTCGAGGCCCGTACCGGCTCGTGCAGCCATTTCGACCGACGAACTCGTTAGCCCGGCAGCACCCATATCCTGGATGCCGGCGATCGCACCGGTTCGCATCGCCTCGAGACAAGCTTCGAGAAGAAGCTTTTCGAGAAACGGATCGCCAACCTGTACAGTCGGCCGTTTCTTCAGCGCTTCGTCGTCGAATTCAGCGGATGCCATCGTCGCCCCGTGAATTCCGTCGCGTCCTGTTTTCGCACCGGCGTACAAGACCGGATTTCCGATCCCTTCGGCTTTGCCAAAAAAGATCTGATCCTTTTTTACTATGCCGAGAGCGAACGCGTTGACGAGCGGGTTGAGATTGTAGGCCTCGTCGAAAACGACCTCACCTCCAACGGTCGGCACACCGAAGCAATTGCCATAATGGCCGATGCCTTCGACACAGCCTTTCAAGATCGATTTGTTTCGATTCCCGTGCTTCGGATCATCGAGCGGCCCGAAACGCAAACTGTTCATCGCGGCGACCGGACGCGCACCCATCGTAAAGACGTCGCGAAGTATCCCGCCGACGCCCGTCGCCGCGCCCTGGAACGGTTCGATAAAGCTGGGGTGATTGTGCGATTCGACCTTGAAAGCAACACACCAGTCGTCACCTATATCGACAACTCCGGCGTTCTCGCCCGGCGGCACGATCACACACGGTCCGGTTATCGGAAGACGCTTCAGATGAACGCGCGAAGACTTATATGAACAGTGTTCGGACCACATCACGCTGAATACGCCGAGTTCGGTGAAATTCGGCTCGCGTCCCATGATCGTTTTGATCTTTTCGTATTCTTCGGCTGTGAGGTTGTGCTGTGCGATTATTTCGGGCGTGATTTCGGTCATGTAAGTTCAGGATTCAGAGTCCAAAGTTCAGTGTTCAGTGTTCAGTGTTTAGTGATCAGTGTTCAGAACATGCATTCCCGAGACACAAATTCCGAACCGTGAAGCACGAACTCAAAACTTCCCCGCTGCAAAGCAAAAGAGTTTATGCGGTCGAAGCGATTTTTTCAAACCGCTACCGAATAAACTCTTTCATAAGGTGGCCCAAAGCTGTCCCACCGGTGGTCCGACTTCAAAGCGGTCTATTTAAGTAGTCGGATACCGCTAATTGAGAATCTTTTCGTAGCCTTTCCAGACGATATCAATATTAAACCAAACATCGTCGTACAAATCGCGAATTGCCAGAATATGTCGGGTGTTGGACTTGCATGTTTTCGATCGCGCGGAAATAGTCTACGGCATCGCGGGTGCTCCCATGGCCGACCAGTCTTCTTTCGCCGGACCGTAGACACCCGGTACACGCAAGCCTGCCTGCCGCATCAGAACCGTCATTTGTCCCCGATGGTGCGCCTGGTGCGCGATCAGATAAAAGAGCGTAAGCCCGCGCTGCCATGTATCGCCGTACATGTTGTCACTCTCAAGCAGCGTATCGTCCGTCCAGTTCTTACCGACCTCATCGCCGACCGACTTACCCGCTTTTTCATATGCGGCCGCGATCTCCGCCGCGTTCGATGGACATTCCTGATCCATCGCCGGGGCGTCGATCTTTAAGCCGACAAGCGCGAGCATCTCGCCCAGAGTCTGCGTAAGATGCCAGGCCAGGAAGCCAAGGCTTCGGCCATCGGGTGTGACTTTCTGGGAAAGCGATTCGTCGGTGAGTGAATGTAGTATCTTTCCGGTCGACTCCGCCTCATAGGCCCAATCCTTTTGAAAATCTTCGATCGTTCGTAACATCTCGAATCCGCTCCTTATAATACGAAACTCAGTTTCCGGCCAACAACAGCTTGTCGAGCTCTGTGCGGACGGTTTCCAGCTTAACCTTGCCCTGGCGGTAATAGATCTGCTTGCCTGCAGGATCATAGAGGATCGTCAGCGGAAGTGCCCCGGCCCAGTCCTTCGAAACAGACGCGATCGCCGCATCGTCGTCCTTCGCCTTGAGGAGGTATGCGGGCATTTGTGCTTTCATTTGCATTAGAAATTTCGGCACGTCGCGATTGATCTCTGACAGCTCGTCCAGCGAGATCGTGATGAAGTCGATCTTGCCTTTGTACTCGGCGTCGAGCTTTACAAGATCGGGAAACTCTTCACGGCACGGATCGCACCACGTCGCCCAGAAATTTACGAGCAGTGGTTTGTCCGATGGCGTGAGAGCTTTACGCAGGCCGACGATGTCGATCTGTTTCACCGAAACCGCCGACGGGGCAGCGGGTAAAGCCGACGCGACCGAGGCGCTGTTACCCTGGCCGACACTCGAGAGCGAGAGGCACAAGGTGAGGATAATGCCGCCCAATGCGGCCTTAATGGTGTGAGACATAAAATGCATCCGCCGACTATTCACCAACGCGCTTGATCGAACAGCCAAACGCGTTCGCTCTAGTTCTTTGGATCGCTTTGCCCGAGAGCGACGAGTCGAACGCAATGCGCAGATAATCTTCGGTAATCGCTTTTCCACTTTTATCGTTGTCGATCGCACCGTGATAGAGAAGCGTGTTTTTGGAATCAAGATAATAAATCTCTGGCGTAACGGTCGCGCCCAGTTTGTCCGCCCAAACGTTTCCCTTGTCTATCAGGACCGGGAATTTGTACGTTTCTGCGGCATGTGACTTTACCCAATCAGTCGACTCCGTATGATTCGAGTTGATCCCGATAAAGTTGATGCCTTTCGATTGATAGTCCGCGGCCAGTTGATTGATGCGTGCGTCGTAGGCCTTGACGACCGGGCACTGGGCTGAGAGGAAGATGACGACCGCTCCGTTCTTGCCTTTCAGGTCGTTCAGCGATTGCACCTTGCCGTTCGTATCCGGAAGAGAAAAATTCTCAACCGAGCCTCCAACCGCAAGATCGCCCGAGGCCTCGGTGCTCGAGCTCAGAACAAAGACAAAAAGGGTCAAAACCGCAAATAAAACAGCGCTTTTTCGGAACATGATAGATACTCCTTGTTGTTCGAGATTGGGCTTGTATTCTAGCACAAGCGAAATTCCGTGGGACAGATGATACTGTTTACGCAATGCCTGTCTGCATTGTTTAACTAAATTCTCGCGCCATTCGATTCGCCGCGGATGCACAATGTGTCGGAACGCGTGGCCTCATTGACTAGTGGTATAATTTTCGGGTTTTCCCGTGTCAAAAGTCGGCCTTCAATATTCACAGTATCGGATCATCTCGCTGCTCGGTTCCGGCGGTATGGGTGAAGTCTATCTAGCCGAACACGAGCAGCTGCAACGAAAGGCCGCGCTCAAATTTCTCGCTACGGACCTAAATGCCAACCCCGACCATCTCGAGCGTTTTCTTCGCGAAGCTCGCGCCGCATCGGCGCTAAATCATCCGAACATCTGCACGATATACGAAATCCACGGCCAAGGGGAGACCCCGTTCATCGCGATGGAGTTCATCGAAGGCGAGACGGTCTCGGCAATGATACGACGGAGGCGGAGAAACGTACGCCAGACGCTGGAGATCGCGGCCCAGGTAAGCGCGGCGCTTGCCGAGGCCCACGCGGCCGGCATCGTCCATCGCGATATCAAACCTGCAAACATCATCGTCACGAAACGTGATCAAGCAAAGATCCTCGATTTCGGCCTTGCTAAATTGGTCGAGACCGAGAATATTGCGGTCGGGTCTAATCAGTTCCTGACAAAGGCCGGAATGATTGTCGGAACGGCATCGTATATGTCTCCCGAGCAGGCGCGCGGGCTCGATGTCGACGGCCGTACCGATGTTTGGAGCCTCGGCGTCGTGCTTTATGAAATGCTCACCGGTTCGCTCCCGTTTACCGGTGAAACATCGACCGATACGCTGGCCGCAATTCTCACGAAGACACCGGTCCCTCCGTCGCAATTGAACGCAGAAATTCCTCCTGAGCTGGAAAGAATTGTCCTAAAGGCGCTTAACGCAAACCGCGACGAGCGATACGATTCAGCCAATGCGCTGCTAAAGGATCTGCGTAATCTGATTCGGAGGCTAGAGTCAGAGGCAGAATTGCGAAACTCGACGCCGGGCCGAACCGCCGAAGAAGATACGTTTATCTTCGATACCGAGCCGACCGAGGTCGGCGTTCGCAACACCGCGCCGGTAGACGCCGGCAGCGCGGGGCGTCGCATAAGTAATCTTCGTTCGTACTTCGCGCCGATCATCGGCAGACGAAGCGAGATTTCCGACATCACACAACTGCTTCGGGATGAAAGAGTACGTTTAGTAACGCTGACCGGCATCGGCGGAACCGGAAAAACGCGTCTTGCTCATGCTGTGGCTGAAACCCTGTTGCCTGAGTTCGCTGACGGCGTCTTTATGATCGAGCTGTCTTCCGTCGCGCTGCCCGAGTTGGTTCCGGCTAGCATTGCACAGCCACTCGGAGTCAAGGATGCGGGCGGGCGCCCCCTGCTCGACATCCTAAAAGATCATCTTTCGGACAAGAGAATACTGCTGGTGCTCGACAATTTCGAACAGATAGTCGACGCCGCAGAGGTGATTGCCGATCTGCTCGCCGCCGCGGACAGTTTGAAGATCCTCGTCACAAGCCGCTTTCTACTTCACATAACGGCTGAGCGTGAATTCGTCGTTCCACCGCTGTCTCCACCGTCGGGTGCGTTGCTGTCATCTTTTGAAACGATCCAGCGGAACGACGCCGTGCAGCTTTTCACCGAACGTGCCCAAGCTGTGGATCCCGCATTCAAACTCACGGCCGAGAATGGTAGAAGTGTCGCCGAGATCTGCGGGCGGCTCGAAGGGTTACCTCTGGCCATCGAGCTTGCGGCTGCTAGAACGAGAATTCTTGCGCCCTCGGCAATTTTATCGAAGCTTGAAAGCCGGCTTAAGTTTCTTACCGGCGGGCCGCGCGATCTGCCGGAACGACAGCGAACGATGCAGGGTGCGATCGACTGGAGCTACGACCTGCTCGACGATAATGAGAAGTCGATATTTCGACGGCTGTCCGTATTCTCCGGAAGTTTCTCCGTCGATGCCGCCGAATCGGTGTGCGGCCTGCCGAGATCAGGAAATACTGTGGACGTGGTCGATGCGATCACCTCGCTGCTCGACAAGAGCCTCCTCATCAGAGTCGAGGGTAAAGGTGGCGAGCATCGTTTCGGCATGCTCGAGGTCGTTCGCGAATATGCCGAACAAGCACTGCGATCAGTAGGTGAAGACGAATCGGCGACGCGCGATCATGCCGAATATTTTGTCTCGCTCGGCGAAAAAGCGGAGCCATTTCTGCAGGCTGCTCATTCAGCGGAGTGGCTCGACCGGCTCGAAGACGAGCACGACAATTTGAGGGCCGCGATGCAATGGGCTCTGACGAATGATCCGCCGATCGCGGTTCGCCTCGCCGTATCGGTCCGAAACTTTTGGTTACTGCACAGTCATCTTAGCGAAGGCTACAAATGGTTAAAGGCGGCGCTCGAACGCGGCGGCGAGCCGCCCGCGACGCTCCGCTTCAAACTGATGAACGGACTTGGACTCGCGGCCCGATTTCGTGGTGATTACGAAACCGCAAGGAAAGCTTACGCTGACGGTCTTGCCGCGGGAAAAGAAGCAGGCGATAAGCAGGGTGTCGCGCTTTCAAGCCGCGGTCTTGGCCTTGTCGCAATGCAGCAGGGCGAAGGCGCAGCCGCACGCGAATTTTTCGAGTCGGGACTCGCCATCAGCCGCGAGCTTGACGACAAATTTGGGGTCGCGATCAGCCTGAGCTTTCTCGGTGATCTGGCGAGGACCGAAAACAACTTCTCGCGCGCTCGGCCGCTTTTCGAAGAATCGCTGGCGCTGTTTCGTGACCTCGACAACAAGAGTGCCGTTAGCGACGCCCTGAACAATCTCGGAGCCGCGTGCTTCGGCGAGGGCGAACTGCCCCTTTCGAAGAAGCATTTTGCCGAGGCCGCAAACCTCGCTTTCGACCTCGGGAACAAGATGACGATTTCCTATTCCATTGATGGTTTTGCGGCACTCGCGGTAGCGAACGACGACCTGCGGCGGGCCGCAGAACTTTGTGGATCGGCAGAAGCTCTCCGTGAATCGATCGGGTACAAGATCGAGCCCGCCGAAGAAGTCTTCCGTAACGCCTATCTCGAAAAGCTTCGGGGCCGACTGGATGACGCCCAATTCAGCGATGCGTTCGAATCCGGTCGGGCGATGTCACCAGAAAAAGCCATCGCGCTTGCCTTCGAATAAAGGCTTGATCCATTACCCGTTACGCCGGAGTTATGCGTAAGCGATAACCCACGAAAAAGAGATGTTAATTGGAACTGAATTATCAGGCCCGATAAACTTTCCCGATCATTCGCTAGCCGAACAACCGCGGCAATCTTCTCTGCAGATTTTTAGGCAGCAGAATCTCCATTGCATCATCCACCGTAACGATTCCCGCAATATCACCCTCGTCGTCAATAACAGGCAGGGCAAGCAGATTGTATTCGGCAATAGTCTGGGCAACTTCTTCAGCCGAATCCGCTGGGTGTGCGGCGCGAAATTCACTACGCATAACTTCTGACAACGGCCGCGTAGGGTCTGCGAGGATCAAGCTGCGGAGACTGATCAGACCACACAACTTCCATGAGCCTTCTTCTTCGACAACGTAAAGGTAGTAGATCATGCCCGGCGTTTCCGCCATTTCACGAAGACGAGCGATCGCTTCGCCTGCGGTAAGTGTCTTTGGAAAGACTATGAACTCTGTGGTCATCAATCCGCCGGCCGTGTCGTGTTCGAAATGCATGAGCTCGGCAACATCAGCCTTCTCGTCCTCTTCCATGAGGTCGAAAAGCTCCTGCGCCTTTCCTTCATCCATTTCATCGAGCACATCGACGGCATCGTCGGGTGACATCTCTTCGAGAATATCCGCCGCCCGTTCTTCGTCCATTTCCTCAAGGATGCGCGCCTGGGCTTCGGTGGACATCTCCTCAAGCGTGTCGGCGGCGGTTTCGTTATCGAGGCTCTCGACGACTTCGGTGCGATGTATCGGGGAAAGCGTCTCGGCAAGTTGTGCGATATCGACGGGATGAAGCCGCGAGAGTTTGTCCTTCGAGGATTTCAGTTGCACCGTCACCGTCGCGGTATCGGTCGCGAGGTAACCGACGTCCGCCCAGTCGAGCACTTCGACGGGACGCCCGCTTCCGTAAAATCCCTTGGGTAACAGACGGCGAACAAATCCCTGCAAGCTGACATCTGCACCGGTCACCCGCCAGAAGTCACCGACATCGATGAGCTGCACGTCGTTGACACGCACGACACGTTTGCCATCAACGTCGATGAGTTGATTGTCGAGCACGTCTTTCGCAAGCAGCACTTCGCCCTCACGTCGTTCGAATGGCGTGAGGTCGAGCTTCGCCGAGCTCATCCGGGCCCCGTGCTCGTTTAGTTCAGCAATGCTTTGTCGCGGAATGAAAAAATTTCGACGTCTAAGGCGCGCGACGACCCCGATCACCGGGGGGTAGTCGTCTTTGCCGTATCGAACCAGAACGTCGTTTATCGAGGCGATCTTATCGTTCCGGGCATCGAATATGGGCTGGCCGATCATTTGCGAGACGTAGAGCATTACGCCCTAAGATAGCCTAATCCCGGCTAAATTTCGACGACTAAGAATTCCCTTTACGAATCTGCCGAGGCAATGCTATCCTGTCTACCCGCTGTGTAAAACAGTGTTGGACTTCTGCCAAACATCGGAAACACGCTCCTTTTAGACGTTTTTTAGATATAGGCAGCCGGCATTAAGGCCGGGATAGGCTGAGAAACACCCTCACAGAATCAACAGTAACGAATACTGGAAAGCGTTGGTCGAACGCGTTTCAGGTTGTTTCACCCAATGAAGAAATTATTTCTGCTCGTATTAGCTTCGTTTTGCCTTGCCGCATCCGCGTCCAGCCAGGCGTCCGGCCCTAGAACTTTTGATAACTTCGACCGGTCACAGGGTGTCCAGGTTTATCTGCCTCCTGTCGCCACAACCGCAACGGCGACCTCGAAAAAAGGAAAACCGGGCCGCGGAACACGTGTACCAACCGCCGACGACAAGCGGGTTAAAAAGACCGCGAGTACGGGCTGGACGGTCTCGGTGACCGACGGCCTCGCGCAGCGCGAAACAATAAAGACTTTTGGCGGACCCCGCCTGGCGATGGGCTCCAGCTCCAACCTGAAAGGATTTACGACGGGCAATCCGGTTCACGATTCTTATATCGTCGACTCGAGCCGACGGTACAACATCGATCCTCTGCTTATTTATTCGCAGATGCATCAGGAATCGTCATTCAAAATCGGCGCAACTTCGAACAAGGGGGCGAGCGGCCTGATGCAGCTCATGCCGGGAACCGCCAGGCGATTTGGGGTGACCAGCATTTACGATCCAAAACAAAATATCGACGCCGGCGTTCGGTACATGCGCTGGCTGCTTGACACCTTCAACGGGGACGTCGTTCTCGCTCTCGCAGGTTACAACGCGGGCGAAGGAGCCGTCATGAAATACGGTTGGAACGTTCCTCCTTATCGCGAGACGCAAGAATATGTTCGCCGGATCACATCACGGTACGGTGCGATCACGGATGGTCGCTACATTCACACAGCGCGGCCGATCGGCAGCCAGTCGGCGAAACTAATTCAAAGAGAATCGCGGCCGTTGGCAGTTTATGAGCCCGGCGTTCTTGCAGTACGGACTGCGGATGGAAAGATGATGTTGATGAATCAATAATTTATTAGATATGCTGGCGTGAGTTCTCTTCTCCAGTAGTCTCTTAAGACAAGCGGCCGGGAAAACCGGCCGCTTTTTTGTTTGACTCAACTGTTCCTGTATCATTGCCGAGACGCTATATGTTTTGCAGCAAATGCGGAAAAGAAAACTCCGATGACGCGGTTTATTGTCAAAGGTGCGGCCGTCAGGTCGAGGTGGAAGAAGAGACGCGCGTTGCGACGCGAAAAAACGTGCCGGTCGAAGTTCGCTCCTCGCGCTCCGACGACGCGGAGAAGATCTTTTCGATAACTCCGACACTGAAATTCGTGTACGTCGGGTATGTTGCGGCGCTCCTTGCATCCTTCGTCGCGGCCGTCGTGGTGGGCAGTCTTATGGGTGTGACACCGACGGGAACGGTTGCCATAGGGATCATCATTGTTATCGCAGCAATGTTGATCCCGGCATATTTCCATCTCAAGAAAAAGCTGGTCCGCTATACGCTAACCGATACGACCGTTGAGATAGATCGCGGCCTGATCTCACGAACGACACAGAATGTCCCGCTGCGGAGGATCCAGGACGTCACCGTTTCTGCGACCATGACACAGCGGATGCTGGGGTTTGGCGATGTCATTATCGACAACGCAAGCGAAGACGGCGGGAAGATCATTTTGGACGACATCGACTCGCCGAAGAAATATGCTGAGCTTATGCTGCGGCAAATGCGGCAGCTTGAAAAATGATGCGACGCGGTGACGGGGAGATTCCGGGACCCGGTGAGTAGAATCGCCGTGTCGCCGCGTCACTCACTCCCCGCGTCTTTTGATTTGATTGTTATGAGGACAATTTTCGTAACTGGCGGCGCTGGATTTATCGGGTCTGCGTTCGTCCGGCTTGTTCTGGAAGAAACCACAGATGTTGAGATCGTCGATTTCGACGTGCTTACGTACGCCGGAAATCTCGAAAATCTTTCGGGTGTTGATGACACGCGCCACACATTCATCAAAGGCGATATCTGTGACCGGGATGCAGTTCTAAATGCCATTCCCGATGGGTGCGAGGCGGTATTCAATTTTGCCGCTGAGTCTCACGTCGATCGAAGCATTCACTCGCCGGACGAATTCCTGAGAACTAATATTATCGGAACTCAAGTATTGCTTGACGGAGCACGCGCGAAAGACGTCCGGCGGTTCGTTCAGATCTCGACGGACGAGGTGATGGGAAGTTTGCCCGACGAAAGTGAAGAGTACTTCACCGAAGATTCGCCGCTCCGGCCGAACTCTCCGTATGCCGCTTCGAAAGCGGCGGCGGAATTCGTTGTGCGCGCGGCCCGCGAAACGTTTGGCATCGACACAGTCGTCACGCGGTGCGGGAACAATTATGGCCCGCGCCAATTTCCCGAAAAGCTGATTCCGCTGATGATCGCAAACGCAATGAATGATGATCCGTTGCCTGTTTACGGCGACGGCAAGAACGTTCGCGACTGGATCTTTGTCGACGATCATTGCCGAGCGATCTGGAAGGCGTACAAGAAAGGGAGCTCCGGAGACGTTTACAATATTGGTTCGCGAAATGAAAAGTACAATATCGACGTTGTAACCTCGTTGCTCGACGCTCTAAACAAACCACAGAGCCTGATCACGTATGTCACGGACCGACTCGGCCACGACAGGCGTTACGCGATCGACCCGACCAAAAGTGAAACGGAATTGGGATGGAAACCGCTCGTCACATGGGATGAGGGATTAAAGATCACGATCGACTGGTATCGCGATAATGCGGCATGGGTCAATCACATCCGGAACGGCGAGTATCGAAATTACTACAAAGCGATGTACGGGCGCGGGCTAAAGCAACTGTGAAGTATGAACTGTGAACGGTGAGGAAAAACCGTTATACCCTTCTCAATTTACAGCTCACAGGTCCCAGTTCGCGGTTCCCAAAGTTCACAGTTCAAAGTTCCCAGTTCAAAGTTCCCAGTTTAAAGTTAGATGAAGATCCTCATAACCGGAGCAAACGGAATGGTCGCGCGAGCGGCCGCAGAGCATTGTCGGCAAATAGGCGACGATGTCGTCCCCTTTACTCGACAGGCGTTAGACATTGCGGATAAAGACGACGTTTTTGCCTGTTTTGAATCTCAGCGTCCGGACGCTGTTCTGAACTGCGCGGCATTCACCGACGTGGATGGAGCCGAATCGAGACCCGATGCGGCACGTGATGCAAATGTGCATGGCGTGCGCAACCTTGCCGAAGCCGCAAAGCAAACCGGCGCACGATTTGTGACGATCTCAACCGATTATGTTTTCGATGGTGCGAAGACAGGTTTTTATGATGAGGCCGACGCCGCAAATCCGCGCGGCGTTTACGCCCAAACTAAATTCGAGGGCGAACTCGCCGCGGCTAAGATCAATGAAGATTCAATGATCGTCAGATCAGGCTGGATCTACGGGTACGGCGGCACGAATTTCCTGAGCGTTATGCACCTTCTGCTTGCCGAAGGAAAACGCATAAAAGCGATCTCCGATGCTTACGGCACACCAACCTTCGCGAATGATCTGGCGAGACGACTTAGAGAACTCGCCGCCAAGGATGTGCCGGGCGTGTTTCATGTCGTGAACTCCGGGCCCGGTACTAGCTATCTTGGCTTTGCCGAAAAGGTCTGCGAGATCGGAGGCTTTGATAAGGAATTGATCGAGCCTGTCTCAAATGACGATCTGAAACGTCCGGCGCCGCGGCCGGTCAGCTCAAAGCTTGCAAGTATGAGAATTGAAAAACTCGGCCTTGCTCCGCTCCCCTATTGGGAAAATGCGTTAGGTGAGTTTCTGGCTACCGAGCTTAGAAAGCAGGAAGCAAAAGGCAGAAAGCAGTAGGCAAAATGCAGAAAGCAGAAGACCCATGCGACCTGCTGCTTTCCGCCTACTGCCTTCTGCCTTCAAGAACTAAGGTTTCGTTTGATGTACCGAAGGGACATCCTCCATGATCGGCGTCGACGCATCTGCGTCGCCCTTCGCGTAATATTCGTAATAACCCGAACCGTAGTAATCGTACTCCATCGAACCGGCTTTGATTCCATTCAGCACCACACCATAAATTCGGGCGCCGATGTTGCCGAGGCGATGCTTGAATCTTCGCATCAGATGGATCGAGCTCTTGCCCGCCATTGCAACGATCACAACTCCGTCCACTAACGTCGACAGGATCGCAGCGTCGGTAAACGAGATCGCCGGCGGCGAGTCGATGATGATGTGTTTGTAGCGACCTCGCAGAAATTGCATGAGATTCTTCATCTCATTCGAGCTCAAGAGTTCTGCGGGATTAGGTGGAATCGGGCCGCTGGTAATAACTTTCAAACGTGGAAGTTCGCGACAAGTCTTGATCAGATGCTCGGTATTTCGCTCACCCGAAAGATAGTTTGTCAGGCCCTGAGAATTTTCGAGATCGAAATAGCTGTGCAAACGCGGGCGTCGCAGATCGCAGTCGACGATCACGACGTCGGCGTCAGCCTGGGCTAGCGTAACCGCTGTATTGATTGCAGTTGTCGTCTTGCCTTCGGACGGCTGCGACGAAGTGACCAGAATCGACTGCGGTGGTTTTCCCGCGGATGAGAACAACAATGAGGTTCGCAAGTGTCGATACGCCTCGGCCATCGGTGAGCGTCTGTCTTCCAGTGTGATAAGACCGGTTGAGATCGGAGTACTTCCATTCCCATTGCCGCTAACTGACGCGAGTTTGAGCCGTCGTTTCTCCGAGCCAAAGTGATGGGGTATCAGAGCGAGCGTCGGCAAGCCAAGGTGTCGGCCGATGTCGTCGGACGTCTTGACGGAGTCGTCGAGATAGTCGAGTAGGAATGCGAGCCCGATGCCGACCGCCAAAGAAACGAGGAACGCGACAAGAATATTTCGCGCCCGCTGTGGCCCGATCGGACTTCCGGGTGTGACCGCGTTCGCGGCGATCTTAATGTTTTCCGGACGCCCGCTGGCGATAGCAAGTTCCTGTTCCTTTTGTCGCTGCGTGTAGGTGTCGAGAAGATTTCGGTTTGTCTCGATCGCGCGCTTCTTCGTCGTCAATTGGGTTTGCGCCTGACCCTGTACATTAGCCTGCGCCGCTTCCTGCTCATAGGATGCGAGAGCCTGCGCCTCTTGCTTTTGCGCCGCCGTCAGCTGTGACCGTAACGCGACGAGAGCACCCCCGACAGCATCCTTTTCGATCTTCTTCTGGTCCTGTTCGATTATGCCGCTGACTTCACGCTCCGTCCTTTCCTTGGTTGATTTAAGCGTTTCAATTCTTGCAACCAGGGTTTTGATCTTGTCGTTCTCGTCAGTGTATTTGACACTATCCGCTTTCTTTTGGACCTCGGCTTCATTTATCTGTTTTTCTATGTCGCGTATCTGGTCCTGGAGCTTAGCTTTTCGCTCCGTGTTCAAACGCATCGTGTCCTGGAAGATCTTGTTCTCGTACAGGTCAGGAATGTTCATTCCCTCGCCACGGCTGCTCGCCTGAACAGCGGCATTGTAACGGGCTTCGAGCTGCCGTCGACCCTCCATAGCCTTCAACCAGGTTTCGCTCATCGACTGAAGCCGAGACGCTGACAGGTCTTGACCCTTCTCCTGCAGCGGCAAGCCACTAGAACGCATGTAGCCGATCAGATCGGCTTCCTGGTCCGTAATGGTCCTTCCGAGATCTTCGATCGACTTTGTTAAATCTTCGTATGCGCGCCGAGCACCAACGGTTTCACGTTCCGCATCTTTGTCGATAAAGACCTGGGCGACTTTGTCGGCCACCACTGCCGACAGATCTGGTTTCGGCGTGGTAACGCTTACATTCACCAGATTCGTGCGCTCTTTTTGAACAACACTTAATCGGCTGGCAAGTATGCCGGCGTATGACTCGGCTCGAACTTTCTCTTCACTCGTCAGCTGAACCGTCTGCGACGCATCGCCGGTGCCCGGCATGTCAGTCACGATCGGCAGGGAATTGTCCGAACCGCCCTCACGTTTGCTGCTCGAGAAAATCGATCGAAGCCCCGATAGTATTCCGCGGTCCTCATTTCCGAACAGGTCTGGCTCTTTGTACAGGCCCAAGCGAATCACGACTTCTTTCATTAAGTCGGCGTTTTGCAGGAGCTCGAGCTGGGTGTTGTAGTAATTCGCGTCGTTTCCGAAGTTAATGTTGATCGAATCCTTCGACTGAATCTTAGGCTTCCGCGGTTCGATGACCATTTCGGTCGTCGCCTGATACTGCGACGGCATCCTATACATGTAAAATGCTGCGGCAGCGGTTGCGAGAGCCGTCAAAGCCAGGATAATCGGAAGCCTTTTCTTAACAACGTTGAAATATTGCTGAAGCGAACGGCGACCCTCGGTTACCTCATCGTCGTAAAACCCGGCATATGTGGCGGGATACTCGGTTTTTGTCGAGCGCAAATCGAGCGATTTCGGCACGGGAGTGAGCCTTTGATCTTGTTCCATACTTCTTAATACTGCTAAATCGGAGAATGTACCCGATTATCGCGGAGGTAACCTTGGTTTATAACACATCCAACCGCATTTTTCACGAACATCTTAGAGGTTCGGACGGCACCGGACGTTGCCGCCGATGTCCTGCGTATCGAATAAACGCACGATAGAACCGAGCCTTTGTTCGCTCCGAGACGCGAATGATATACTCCTTATTTGCAATTTTAGGCGTATTTTAAGCCTTATGGTCTTGTCATGAATCCATCCTCCGAAAACCTAGCAAACGAGCACGATTATGACCTCGGAATTCCCAACTTCCGGTATTCCGATCTGTTCGACGCGGACAGGCTCGCCGATCTGGCTAACGCCTTCTACGCCGAAGTCGCAGAAAAGGAGCCCGTTGTTTACGCGGCTCTAAAGAAATATATAGAAAGTGGCGGCGCCGGCTTTGAAAAGCGAGTCGCGTCGAAGATCCTTACGGACTCAGCGCCGTTCTTGTCGGAATTTATCGCACGTATGTTTGGGATCACCCGCCAACGCGCGGAACTCGAGCGGGATATCCTGCGACAAAATCCGATCTGGAAATACAAATTCTTTGTCCAGAGGCGAGCGGCAAAGGCGTTTACCCCAGAACAGCTAACCGCATTCGACCATAACGAAGTTTCACAAGCGCTGACCGAGCTGCGGAATAACGCATTCGATGAGACGCTTGTCTGGGATGACGAGCTTGGAATCGCGGAGATGGCGGCTCGACTGATCGACGCCGAGGACCTTCTTTCAAAAGAAGCTGAGATCCAGGGCCGGGAGGCCGAAACGATCAAAAAACTTCATTCCGCCTTCGATAAACTGAAAGACAAAACTTACGGAAAGCTATTCTCGAAGTTCGTTCTCGAACTCGATGCGACGGGTGATCTGCTTCAAGTCAAAGCCGCGCTTCGTCTGATCGAAGCATGGTCAGCCGCTGAATTCTTCAAAAAAGAAAAACGGTGGAAGGCATTCAAGACTCCGCATCCCCTCGACTACCAGAATCTTGTTCATCTGATTCATCCGATCGAGAAGAACCCGAATGTGATGCGCGGTCTCGACGGCGAAATGCGTCGGCGCGACGGATTCACGCTCACAGACGACCGCGGTACGATGCGCGACGCTCTCGCCGAGATCGATTATTGCCTGATCTGCCACGAGCGCGACAAAGATTCGTGCTCGACCGGTCTTCACGAAAAGGACGGCTCGGTAAAAAGAAACCCGCTCGGAATCAAAACTGACGGCTGCCCGCTGGACGAAAAGATCTCAGAGATGCACCTGCTGAAGAAGCAGGGCGATTCGATCGCGTCCCTCGCGATTGTGACGATCGACAATCCGATGTGCGCCGGCACAGGCCATCGCATCTGCAATGACTGCATGAAGGGCTGCATTTTCCAGAAACAAGAGCCGGTCAACATTCCGCTAGCCGAAACGCACACGCTGACCGACGTTCTGGACCTGCCTTACGGGTTCGAGATCTATAGCCTCTTAACGCGCTGGAATCCGTTGAACGCGCAGCGGCCGTACGCCTTACCTTACAACGGCAAGAATGTATTGGTCGTCGGGCTCGGGCCGGCGGGCTACACGCTCGCACAGTATTTACTGAACGAAGGGTTTGGTGTCGTAGGTGTTGACGGCCTTAAGATCGAACCGCTTCCGAGCGAATGGACGGGCGAACTTGGTAAACGGACGCCGAAGCCGATCCGCGACATCAATGAGATCACCGAAGCACTTGACGAGCGGATCCTTTCGGGCTTCGGCGGTGTATCGGAATACGGGATCACCGTGCGCTGGGACAAGAATTTCCTGACGATGATGCAGCTGATCCTGATGCGGCGAAAGCAGTTTCGTGCATACGGCGGCATCAGGTTTGGGGGAACGTTGACGATCGAGGACGCGTGGAACTTCGGTTTCGATCATATCGCTATCGCGACCGGCGCCGGCCGGCCGACGATCGTGCCGATGAAGAACAATCTCATCCGCGGAATCCGGCAAGCGTCGGATTTCCTGATGGCGTTACAGCTTACGGGTGCATTCAAGAAAGATACGCTGTCGAATTTGCAAGTGCGTCTTCCGGCGGTCGTCATCGGCGGCGGCCTGACGGGCATCGACACGGCGACCGAACTCTTCGCGTATTACCCGATCCAGGTCGAGAAGATGCTCGCGAAGTACGAGCAGGTCGTTGAAGCTTTCGGCGAGACGCAAGTGATGAAGCAGCTCGATCCGGAAGAGCTGATGGTCATCCGCGAATTTCTCGATCACGGCCGTGCGGTCCGCGAAGAGCGGAACCGGGCAGCGGCAGCAAGCGAGGAGCCTAACTTCGTTCCTCTTGTTCAGAGTTGGGGCGGCGTCTCGCTGATCTATCGGAAACGCCTGCAGGATGCTCCCGCATATCGCTTGAATCATGAAGAGGTTCAGAAGGCTCTCGAAGAAGGAATTAATTTCGTCGAGTGCATGAACCCCGCCGAGGCCGTGCCCGACGAGTTTAACGCCGTGAAAGCTCTGATCTTCGAGCGCCTCAACTACGACGCCGACACCGGCAAGTTCGACAAGACCGGCGAGATGGTTACGTTTCCGGCTCGCACAGTCTGCGTCGCGGCGGGAACTTCACCGAACGTCATCTATGAAAAGGAAAAGCCGGGAACGTTTAAGCTCGACGAATGGCTCCAGTTCTTTCTTCCGCACAAGCTGGAGCGAAATGGGGACGGAAAACTCCACGTAGTCAAAGCGGAAAAAGGCGAAGCAGGATTTTTCACTTCGTATGAGCACGAAGGAAAATTCATTTCCTATTACGGCGACAACCATCCGCAGTACGCCGGCAATGTCGTCAAGGCGATGGCCTCGGCGAAAGATGGATATAAGCATGTCGTGGCGTTGTTTGAAGGTACCGCAAACTTAAGTTTGCGGAACTCCTTCGACCACCTCATCTCAACTCTCGACGAGCAACTCCGCGCATACGTGGTCCGCGTCGAGCGTCTCACACCAACGATCGTCGACGTAGTCGTCAAAGCACCGCTACAGGCTCGCAAATTCGAACCCGGACAATTTTATCGTCTGCAGAATTTTGAAACTTCTGCCCCCGTCATCGACGGCGTCCGTATGATGATGGAAGGGCTCGCACTCACCGGTGCGTGGGTCGACGAAGAAAAGGGCTTGTTGTCGATGATCGTCCTCGAGATGGGAACGTCGTCGCGTCTGTGTTCTTTACTGCGCGAGGGTGAAGAAGTTCTTGTGATGGGCCCGACGGGATCGCCGACCGAGATCCCCGAAAACGAAACGGTTTTGCTCGCCGGCGGCGGTCTCGGAAATGCGGTCCTGTTTTCGATCGCACGCGAGCTTCGGGAAAAGAAAAATCACGTGCTCTATTTCGCCGGATACAAGAACGGCTCCGATCTTTTCAAACGTGAAGAGATCGAGAACGCAACCGACCAGGTCATCTGGGCGACGGATTTCGGCGACGAGATCTCGCCGCATCGGCCACAGGACACACATCACCGCGGAAATATCGTCCAGGCGATGGTTGCTTACGCGGAGGGAAAGCTCGGCGATACAAAAGTGAATCTGCAAGACGTCGATCGCATTATTGCGATCGGTTCCGACCGCATGATGAACGGTGTCCGCGAAGCACGTCACACGACGCTGCAGCCATTCCTGAAACCGGACCACGTTGCGATCGGCTCAATCAACTCGCCCATGCAATGCATGATGAAAGAGGTCTGTGCCCAATGCCTGCAGCGGCACGTCAACCCGCATACCGGCGAAGAGTTCTTCGTGTTCTCGTGCTTCAACCAGGACCAGCACCTCGATTTCGTCGATTTCAAAAACCTGAACGAACGCCTTCGCGCTAACAGCATCCAGGAGAAGCTGACAAACATGTGGCTCGATCGGGCGTTTGGAAGGGATGAGTTTAAGAAATTGTACGGGCGGAACTAACGATTCGGTTGACCGGGCCGCCGCGTAACCCTGAAAAGAACCATACAAACTTCGCTTCGGCGGCTCCGGTCGAACCGTTTGTTAGGCAGCGACCGCTCACTATTTGTACTTCAAATGCCTCCGCGTCGGCGTCACAGGCTTCGCCGCGTTAGCCGCCCGCTGCACGTCGTCATTTG
>JBDTWZ010000005.1:0-43283 GCA_040006435.1 Acidobacteriota bacterium | reverse complement strand
GAAAAATACAACACACGTTTTAAATACATACTCGTTGACGAATATCAGGATACGAATTCGCTGCAGTTCGCGATGATCAATTTCCTCACGGAGAAACATCAGAACATCTGCGTAGTAGGCGACGACGCACAGAGCATCTACGGGTTCCGACAAGCCGACATCAAAAATATCCTCGACTTCGAACAGCATTTCCCAAACGCGAAGGCCATCCTGCTCGAGCAGAACTACCGCTCGACGCAGACCATTCTCGACGTCGCGGACGCCATCATCGGGAACAACGTCCATCAGAAAAAGAAAAAGCTTTGGACGGCCAACGAGGGCGGTGAGCGGATCTACTATTACCAGGCCGGCGACGCGGACAATGAGGGACGATTCGTCGCGTCGAAGATCGAAGAGCACCGGCGAAGAAACCCAACCGAGCGAATCGCGATCCTCTACCGCACGAACGCGCAATCGCGCGTCTTTGAGGAAGCACTTCGGCGGGCGAGAATTGATTACAACATCGTCGGGGGATTTTCTTTTTACGAGCGCGCCGAGGTCAAGGACGTCGTCTCTTATCTTAAGCTCGCATTGAATCCGGCGGACGACATCGCTCTCTTGCGCGTGATCAACACGCCACCCAGGGGACTCGGCAAAACCTCCCTGGACGAGCTTCAACTGCAGGCGAAGGATTTGCGTGTGCCGATCTGGGAAACGATCGAGATATTGACCGACCCGGGTTCCAGCAGAAGCTCGACCCTCACGTCCCGGGCGAAAGATGCCCTTCGTTCGTTCAAACGAGTGATCGAAAAATTGCAAACGACAGCCGCCCAGACTGAGGGGACCGAGCGCAAGGTTTCGGATGTCGTGATCGCGGCGATCGATGACACGGGTTACTCGCTGATGCTTCGATCCGAAAACACAGATGAGGCCGAGACGAGATTGGAAAATCTCGAAGAACTCGTCAATGCCGCCGTCGATTACGACAGATCCGAGGACGCGGGGCTTCGCGATTTTATCGACCACGCGGCGCTTACGGCCGATACCGACAAGTACGATCGAAACGCGGGCGTTACATTGATGACGGTTCACTCGGCAAAGGGTCTCGAATTTCCAACCGTTTTTCTGGTCGGACTGGAGGACGGCGTCTTTCCTCACTCGCGAAGTCTTAACAACGACAAGGAAATGGAAGAAGAGCGACGCCTCGCGTATGTTGCGATCACGAGGGCCGAGAAGATCCTGTACGTCACACACTCGATGCGTCGCCGCGTGTATGGCGAGGAAATGGCGGCTGAGCCTTCGCAGTTTCTTAACGAGATGCCGCTAGAGTTGATCGAAGATCTTTCCTATGGCTCGTCTTGGTTATCGTACGCCCGCGGATCGACCGCGACAGCTAATCGCGCGGCGGTAAGCGCATTGCGGGGCGAAAGCCCGGCCTTCAATAAACCCAAAAATCTCTACACGGGAAAAACCTATAACAGCACCGAGGCGGTCGCGGAATTTTTTAAGAAAAAGCAGATCGAACCCGGCACCGACCCGTCCTTAACCAAAGCGAGGAGCACTGACAAACCAGTTTCAGGATTCGACAAACTTCGAGCTCAGGCCACACCGAAAGCTGATATAGAAGAGCGAAAATCACAGATCGCAAGTGCATTCCTCCCCGGTGCTCACGTGAAGCATGAAAAGTATGGCCGCGGGTTGGTGCTGCGGCGAGAGGGAACCGGCGACAACGTAAAACTTACGGTTAGCTTTCCCGGATATGGCCAGAAAAAGCTCATCGAAAAATACGCCAAGCTCGAACAGGCATAACGCTTGCACGTAAACCAATCAGCACACATAGTTGTATCGTTTTAGGGCACCGCTTTCAGTCAGGAGGGTAGTTATGCGAGAAATAAAGTTCGGAATTGTTTTACTTGGATCAATTATTTTGACGGCGATATTGATCGCGACCGGGTGTCAGCCGCCCTCGGCTAACACAACTGTCGCGAACACGAACGTCAGTACAAACGCGAATACGAATTCGAACGCGAACGTCAGTACCACTACCACAACCACCATAACCGCCAGCGAACCCGAACAGTATCAGGCGAACATCAAACTGACGATCGAGACACTCGGCGAGACGCAGAAAGCGAGTACAGCGCCCGTCGGAGCAATAGTTGCTCGGTCTGGCGCGGACCGGGTTATGGAGTTTGCAATGCCGACCGGTGAAAAGGTCATCTACCTCGACAAAGGCGGGATGAACTATGTCATCCTTCCGAATCGCAAACAGTACGCCGAGTTGACAAAAGAGGCCCTCGGGTTTGAGGTCCGGCGTCTTTTGATGCCCGATCAGATAGTTAATCAGGTCAAAGCGATCCCGGGAGTGAGACTTGTCGGTGACGAGACGATGAACGGACGCGCCGTGACGAAATACGCGTACAATGCAACGGCGAACACTCAGACCAAGGCTGGAACCGTCGCCACAGACTCGTATGTGCTGGTCGACAAGGAAACGAGCCTGCCGATTCGCAGCGAGACGGTCTCGCAATCGCAGAGTGGCGGAAATGTGCAGGGTATTAACGGTGTGCGGATCGTGACCGAAATGACGGACATCAAAACGACACCCGATGCGAATATCTTCACGCTACCGTCCGAGTTTCAAAAGATCGACGCGGAGCAGGTAAAGGTACAGGCAAACTTAATTTTCAATACAATTGCGGCCGTGATCGGCCAGATGGTCAAGCAGGCGCAGGCACCCGTAATGTCTCCGACGCCCATGGCTTCACCGACTAGATGACCTATGGGAAGACTCATTATCGGCTTTGTTGTCGGAATCATACTGGGAGGAGCCCTGGTCTTCTATCTTTTCGTCGGCGTTCCGAAAGCGTCTATCGCGCCTGGAACGCCGATCCAGGCACCGGATCCGATCGGTGTCCAGCCCGGTGCGGCTGAGATCGTCCTTCGCCAGCAATTTTTTAATGAGGTCCTGACGACGATTTTTCAGGAGATGAATGCACCGGCGTTTCCGCTCGGCTCCGAAGCCGCCGAATGCGACGGACGCATCACCGTACTCCGTGAGGGAAGCGGTGTTCAGACAAGCGTCAATTTCGACAATGATCGCATCACCGCACCGCTCGCCTTCACTGGCAGCTACGCTTCCCCGGTCGGATGTCTGAGATTCACGGGATGGGCGCAGTCGAATTTCGAGATGCGTTTCGACGCGTCGAATCAGGGCGTGTTTGGTCAACTCAACGTTGAGACAGTGAATCTCGATGGCGTGAACCCGATCGTCGGCGCGCTGCTCACCCCGATCGTTCAATCGACGCTCAACACCCGTGTCAACCCGATCCGCATTCTCGACGGCAGGCAGATAGCCGTCGATCTTCCGGTCGCCGCGGCCAATGGCAATCTGCAGGCAAAAGTTACTGACGTCCGCGCCGAGGTCAAGAACAACGCCCTCAACCTGTACGTGATCTACGATTTTACCGGTGCACCTTTGATGGTCACTCCAACGCCCGTACCCTGAGCCGGTCGAGAGCGAGCGGAAAAGTAGGCTTGACAGTCCCACCTATTTCGCCGAAACTCACGTCCAATATGGCGAATAAGATTTTAGGACTGGCGGTGATCCTGTTTGTCGGATTCGGATGCGGCTTGATCGATCGCGCCCGGCAGGCAGCTTCGGAGCCGGAGTCCAATACCACAAAGATAGACGTCAATTCGAACAAGTCTTTGACCGACACCGCAGTCGATACGGCCGTCGGTGAAAAGAAGATCGGCATTGTCGAATGCGACGAGGCAATGGATATCCTGACGGCTCAGGCTAACGATCCGGATGACAATTTCGTAACGAAAGCCGTTAAGAAAACCGCGCTCAATACCTTTCGCGATCGTGTAAAGAAAAGTCTCGATGACAGTAAGACCGATAAAAAAGAGGTCGCGAAGTTCTGCAAGGATTTCAAGGAAAATCTTGAGGAATCGAAAGCCGAGGAGGATTCGAAAACCTCAAGGCGTTAGTCTCAAGTCTCAGGTCCCAAGTCCCAAGTCTCGAAAACCCCAAGTTTTCGTCACGAAAACTTGGGGATTCATTTTTAGCGGACCAGGATCTTTAACTTGGGCCAGGGACTAAGTCTTAGACACTCATAATATCCTGCTCTTTATGCTTGGCGAGTTCGTCGATCGTTGCGACGAAGGTGTTCGTCATTTTCTGAACGTCATCCAGACCGCCGCGTTCCTCGTCCTCAGAAACTACTTTGTCCTTTAGCATCTTCTTCAATGCGTCGTTCGCGGCATGGCGAATATTCCGGAGCGCGATGCGGTGATCTTCGGCGAACTCGTGGACCTGTTTCGCAAGCTGCTTGCGCCGCTCTTCATTTAGAGCCGGCACGGGCAGCCGGATGACCTTGCCGTCGTTCGACGGATTCATCCCGAGGTTCGCCGCGATGATGGCCTTTTCGACGGCCGTCACCTGCGAGATGTCCCACGGCTGGATGGTGAGCATCTGCGGTTCGGGAACGGCGACTGACGCCATCTGATTCAAGGGCGTGGGCGTTCCGTAATAATCGACCATTACGGTGTCGAGCAAGCCGACGGTTGCACGGCCGGTGCGGACATTCGAAAGCCTTCGCTTGAAATCTTCGATGACCGCTTCCATCTTCGGTTTCGTTTCGCTTGTTACAGTACTAACGCTCATTTCTTGTCACTCCTTTGAGATCTTGGCGAGCTTCGCGTGGGATATATGAGTTGCACGCAAAGCTCGCAAAGCACGCAAAGGATCTTTCTTAGCCGAACGTCGTTGCGGAATCAGCCCCGCCAACTAAAGTTCCAATAGTCGTATCGCCGCCGACAGCCTTGATGATGTTTCCCGAGTCCGTCATGTTGAAAACCATGATCGGCAGATTGTTGTCCATGCAAAGCGAGATCGCCGACGTGTCCATCACCCTTAACTGTTTCTCCAAAACTTCCTGGTATGAGATCTTTTCGAATCGCGTCGCGGTCTTGTCCTTCATCGGATCGGCCGAATAGATGCCGTCAACCTTTGTCGCTTTGAAAATGACCTCAGCCTCGATCTCAAGAGCTCGAAGCGCGGCCGCGGAGTCTGTCGTGAAGTACGGGTTGCCGGTTCCGGCCGCAAAGATCACGACACGCTGCTTCTCGAGATGCCTGACCGCACGACGCCTGATGAACGGCTCGGCCAGTTGGGGAATATCGATCGCCGACATAACCCGTGTGTAAACCTCAAGTTTCTCGAGCGCGTCCTGCAGTACGACGGCGTTCATCACCGTCGCTAGCATCCCGATATAGTCGGCCGCTGCACGATCCATGTTGCCGGCCGATTTCGAAACTCCGCGAAATATGTTTCCGCCGCCGACGACGATCGCCACCTCGACACCGAGATCGTGGACGGCCTTGATCTCTCGCGCCACCGACTCCGCCATCTCGATGTCGATGCCGTAGCTCTGGCGGCCCAACAAGGCCTCGCCGGAAAGCTTGAGTAGGATGCGTTTGAAAACAGGAGTCATAGTCTCATGTCCCAAGTCCCACCAGTCCCGAGCTCAGGTGTCCCGGACTTGGGACATCTGGAACTTGGGACCAGAGACTGACTAACCCACCATCGAGGCGACCTCGGCCGCGAAATCGTCGACTTTCTTTTCGATGCCTTCGCCCATTTTGTAACGGGTGAAGCGGCGGACCGAGATGTTTTCTTTTATAGAACCGATCTTCTCGGCGACCAGTTCGCCGATCGTCTTGCTGGGATCCTTAACGAATGGCTGATCGACCAGTACGTTCTCTTCGTAGAACTTGTTCAACCGGCCCTCGATAATTTTGTTCAGAACATCTTCCGGCTTGTTGGCGTTCTTCGAATCGTTCTTGAGCTGCTCGCGCATGATCTCGCGTTCTTTGTCGAGCTCGGCCTGCGGAACTTCGTCGCGCGTCGTATAGCGCGGGTCCGAAGCCGCAACATGCATTGCGACGTCCTTCACCAGCTGTTGAAATTCTTCGCCGCGAGCGACGAAATCGCTTTCGCAATTGATCTCGACGAGCACACCGACTTTTCCGCCCATGTGAATATACGAACCGACAACTCCCTCGGCCGTGACGCGTCCCGCTTTCTTTCCGGCCGTCGCCATTCCTTTCTTTCTTAAGATCTCGATCGCCGCCGCTTCGTCTCCGCCGGACTCAACTAGTGCGTTCTTGCAATCGACCATCCCCGCCCCTGTTTTTTCTCGCAGCGATTTCACCGCGCTTGCCGTAACTTCTGCCATAACTACTCCGATAATTGATTCCTGTTATAAAAATGCGTAGCCAATTCACCCATGAGGAAAAAAGCCACGCTTCGAAAATAAAAAATGTGTTAGCTTGCCGCCGCTTCGTTGCTTTCTTCTGTTTCGGTCTTGGTCGCTTCAGCAGCCAGTTCCGAGGTTTCGGCCTGTGGAGCCGGAGCATCGGTCGCCGCATCCGGTTCCGAAGCTTCGGACTGTGCCGCCGCGGCATCGGTTGCCACAGCTGGTTCCGAAACATCAACGGACGCTTCGACATCCGCTGCCTCGTCCTCGACTACATCCTCACCATCACCTTCCTCATCCGGATCCGTGATGCCGGCTTTACGCAAACTCGCGGCAATATCGATCTCTTCGGTTTCAACCTCGGGAGATTCTTCAGCCGGAGCCGTCCCGCCTTCGGTCCCGATCTGTTTGCCTTCGAGGATCGCGTCGGCAACACGCGACGCGAATAAACGGATCGCACGCAGTGCATCGTCGTTTCCAGGGATGACCTGGTCGATGCCTTCGGGTGAGCAGTTTGTATCAACAACAGCGACGATCGGGATACCGAGCCGGTTTGCTTCCTTGACGGCAATATCTTCTTTGCGCACGTCGATGATGAACATCATGTCCGGTGGGCCGCCCATGTCCTTGATACCGGCAAGGTTCTTCATCAAGCCTTCGTGCTCGCGGTCGAGCTTAAGACGCTCTTTCTTTGTGAGCATCTCCATCCGGCCGTCTTCACGCATCGTCTCGATCTCTTTAAGTTTCGCGATCGATTTCTGGACTGTTTGATAATTGGTGAGGAGTCCGCCGAGCCATCGGTTGTTGACGTAAAACTGTCCGCAGCGCTCCGCTTCTTCCTTGATCGCGTCCTGTGCCTGACGTTTTGTGCCGACAAACAGAATTTTCTGATTAGGACGCTCCGTCACCGATTCGGTAACGTAATTGAGAGCATCTCGAAACAGCTTCTGCGTTTTCTGAAGGTCAATAATATAAATGCCGTTGCGTTCGCCGAAAATGTATTCTTTCATCTTCGGGTTCCAACGGCGGACCTGGTGACCAAAATGAACCCCCGCTTCCAAGAGTTCTTTCATCGTAACTGTAGCCAAAGTATTATTTCTCCTGTCTTACTGGTTTTTGTACTCGCCGGAACTTTGTCTATAAACCAAGGCGTCCGGCAATGGAATCGTGAATCGATAATAGTAAATCGTTAATAGAAACAAACGATCTACGATTCACTATTTACTATCTCTTAGAGAATTGGAACCGCTTTCTAGCTCCCTTCTGTCCGTACTTCTTGCGTTCCTTCTGTCGCGGATCGCGCGTGACAAGGCCCGCCTTTTTCAAGGACGGCCGAAGGTCGGCGTTGAATTCCATCAACGCACGCGTGATACCGTGACGGACCGCGCCTGCCTGGCCGGCGGTACCGCCGCCATCGACATTCACGAGAATATCGAACTTGCCGGCCGTATCGGTGAGGCTGAGCGGCTGGCGGATGATCATCCGCAACGCTTCGTTAGGAAAGTAAGAATCGAAAGGACGACGATTGACGATTATGTCGCCCGAACCCGGACGCAGGTAAACGCGTGCTGTCGAAGTTTTTCTTCGGCCGGTGCCGTAATACTGAATGTCTGCCATATCTTTTTAAGAAGTTGGCAGTAGGCAGTAAGCAGAAAGCAGTCAACGCTGCCTCCCGCCTACTGCCTACTGCTTACAATTCGATTAATTCTGGTTTCTGTGCCAAGTGACGGTGATCGCCATCCGCATAGACTTTTAATTTCTTAACCATCGCCTTGCCGAGCTTGGTCTTCGGCAGCATACCTTTAACCGCGAGCTCGATGACCTTTTCAGGCTTTTTCTCGAACATTTCCTTGACGGTCGTTTCACGCAATCCGCCCGGATATAAGGTGTGGCGGCGATAGAGCTTCTGATCGTTCTTTGAGCCTGTAAAGACGGCCTTGCGGGCATTGATCACAATGACGTGGTCACCCATATCGAGGAACGGTGTCCACGCCGGATTGTTCTTACCGGAGATCATCCGGGCTACTTCTGTAGCCAGACGACCGACGGTCTTACCCGCAGCGTCGACGACGAACCATTTGCGGTTTTCGGCCAAGCCTTTTCCGCTCGGAAAATAAGTACTCATACTAATGCCTACACTGATAGCTATTTTCGCCAGAAAGCGAACTAATAGAGTATCTAAACGGGTGTGTGAGGTCAAGCTGGCCCGCGGTGTTTACAGGATTATTCACCCGTTTAGGTCAGCTGAAGGCGTGGCCGAGTCGCGTGCCGGCGAGAATAATGCCCGCGATCGATTTAGCATCCTCGATCTCGCCGACACGGATCATCCCATAGAGATCCTGGAAGGAATGACGCTCGACAGTCAACAATTCGTCGGCCTCCAACTTTTGACCGACTTCGGTTAGGCCTCTCGCGAGGAAGACGAACATCTTTTCGGTAAGAAAGCCGGGCGAAACATAAAACTCGGTAATTTTCTCGATATTTGCTGTTGTGACGCCGATTTCCTCCTCAAGTTCACGAATAGCACCAACTTCAGGGTCTTCGCCTTCATTTAACGTGCCGGCACATAACTCGAGCAATTCTTTACCGGCGGCGTGACGATACTGCCTGACAAGTGCAACCGTGTCGTCGTGAAACACGGGGATAATTACCGCGCTGCCTTTGTGAACGACGATCTCACGCTTGTACTCGATCTCGCCTTCGCGGATCTCGTCGACACGAATGTCGAACACCTTACCGTTATAAACATTCTCGCTGGAAAGTGTTTCTGGTTTCATGAAGCAGTCAGCATAGCTAAAAAACTCATTTGATGTAAAATTCAGTTCGAGATGAGCTTCAAAGTCGGTTTAGGTGTATCAGGCGGCATCGCGGCATATAAGGCCGTCGAGGTCATGCGCCTGCTGCAGAAGTCCGGCTGCGAAGTATCGGTCGCGATGACAAGGCACGCGACCGAGTTCGTTCAGCCGCTTACATTTCGCGCTCTGACCGACAAGCACGTCATTGTCGACGACTACGATCCTGCGAACCCGGATCCGATCGCCCATATTAATTTTTCTCAGACGATCGATCTGCTCCTTGTCGTCCCGGCGACGGCAAACATCATCGCGAAATTCGCAAACGGAGTGGCGGATGATTTTCTTTCATCGACATATCTCGCATCAAACGCCCCCGTGCTGATCGCCCCGGCAATGAACACAACGATGTGGGAGAATGCCGCGACACAGCGAAACATCCAGCAGCTAAAGAACGACGGGGTACATTTTGTCGAACCTGTCGCCGGCGAACTCGCGTGTAAAACTGTAGGGACGGGGAAGCTTGAAGATGTCGAGAATATCGTCCGACAGGCGCTGGGGTTGTTAGAAGGGGAGAAAGGGAGAAAGGGAGAAGGGGAGAAAGCGAGAAAGGGAGAAGGGGAGAAAAATCCGCACTCCGCAGTCCGCAATCCGCAATCAAACGATCTGTCCGGGGAACGCTTGCTTATCACCGTCGGTGGAACTCGTGAGGCGATCGATCCGGTGCGGTTCATTTCGAACCATTCATCTGGAAAAATGGGATTCGCGGTTGCTGCGGCGGCGAAAGCTCGCGGGGCCGATGTGACGATCGTCGCCGGAGTGACGACAGCCGAGCCCCCTGCGGATGTGAAACTGATCCGTGCAATGTCGGCAGAAGAGATGCACGCCGCGGTCATGAAAGAACTTTCGATCGCGACCATCTTCGTCGGTGCGGCGGCGGTGGCCGACTACGCCCCCGTCAACGCAGCAGACGCGAAGATCAAGAAAGATGGAAAGAATGATCTCACGCTGGAACTGAAAAAAACGCCAGACATTCTGGCCGAAGTCTCCGCGAACCGTACGAACGGCATGCTCGTTGTCGGCTTTGCCGCGGAGACAAACGACGTCGTCGAGTACGCACGTCTAAAGATGAAAAAGAAGTCTCTGGACATCGTCGTCGCGAATGATATTACGAAAGCAGGAGCAGGATTTAATACTGACACCAACATCGCGACCATCCTCACCGGCGAGGACGAGATCGAGCTTCCGTTGATGTCAAAACGAGACTTGGCGGACAAGATTTTGGACGAGGTGATGAAGCTAAGGACCCGCGGCTAATGTTGGCGAAGTGACTCGAAGCTCTCCTCCTAAACAAGCAGGGAAGCTTTGTTTTTGCGAACGAATTTCATGACAAACGAACTTACAAACCTTATCGCGGACGTTAAGGAGCAGGTCGCGTACTTGAAAGAGCTCGGCGTTGAGACTCTCAGCGCCGATCTTCCGGAATTGAGCTTAACGCCTGCCGTCGAACCGCCCGTCGCGATTCCCACGAACAAATCATCCGAGCCCGTTCGTAAACTCGAGGCGCAACCCAGGCCTCCACTAACGACTGCCTCAAGGTTGAACTCTCTCCCTTCGCTCGCACGCCGTACAGCTTCTCCAACGATGAAGAATGAGGACAGAACAATACCCGTGACAAACTCACCTCCCGCCAAAGCCGACTCTGCAGTTACCGAAACAATATTCGGCGAAATCGCCGACCTGCCTGGGTCGAGCGAGACAATGGAACAGATCTGGGCCGATATCGGGAATTGTACACGCTGCCCGCTTCATGAAGGACGCACGCAGGTCGTCCACACGGTCGGAAATTATCAGTCGGATCTGATGTTCATCGGCGAAGCTCCAGGTGCGGATGAGGATGCAAAGGGCGAGCCTTTCGTCGGACGGGCCGGACAGCTTCTCAACAAGATCATCGAAGCGATCGGCATGAAGCGTGAAGAAGTTTGCATCGGCAACATCAACCGCTGCCGTCCGCCGGGAAATCGCCAGCCGACGCTGCCTGAGGCGCATACTTGCAAGCCGTTCTTACTGCGCGAGATCGCCGTCATCCGGCCGAAAGTGATCGTCGTCATGGGCAACACCGCCCTTCACAATTTGCTTGATACTAAGGTCGGGATCACGCGAATGCGCGGCCAGTTCCACGATTTCTTCGGCGTCAAGGTGATGCCGACATTTCATCCGGCGTACTTGCTTCGCGATCCTAGCAAGAAACGTGAGGTGTGGGACGATATGAAAAAGGTCCGGGAGTATTTGGTTTCGGTCGGTAGCGCGTAGAATATCGAAATCGAAATTCAGCATGCAAGCAGATCGAATATGTCGCTGATGCGGAAAATCACCGCCGGGCTAGTTTCCGCGTGGCATAGATTTCGATACTCGGCGGACGATCTCATAGTTCTGGTCGATGAGGACGGCAGACCCATCGGAACGGCTCCGAAGCGTTCATCGCACAATGCCAACACAAAGCTCCATCTTGCGTTCTCTGTTTTTCTTTTCAATCAACGCGGCGAACTGCTCCTACAAAAGCGAGCGCTTACAAAAAAGACCTGGCCCGGGGTTTGGTCGAATTCATGCTGCGGTCACCTGATGCCGAACGAATCGACCGACGATGCCGCGAGACGAAGATTAAAATACGAGCTAGGGCTTTCCGACGTGGATCTGACGATCGTATTACCCGACTTTCGATACCGCGCGGAAAAGGACGGAGTGGTCGAGAACGAGATCTGTCCCGTTTTGATCGGCGTCACCGACGCACAGGCGATACCGCATCCGTCAGAAGTTTCGAATATTCAATGGATCGATTGGAACGAATTTCTAAACACTTTAAATGAGCCTGAGAGGAAGCTCTCGCCCTGGGCGGAAGAGGAAGCGCAGCTCCTGATGCGAAGCGATGTGTTCCGAAACTGGTTTGTGCAGAACATCGCGGCTTCCGGTGCGTCCCGCTCGCTGTGATAATCTGGCATCAATAGGAGTTTCATCAGCCACAAGATCATGAAAGTTATTTTTTCAACCATCGTCCTCTTTTCACTTCTCGTTCTTCCTATCTCAATCGCGGCACAGAAAGGCTCGTTTGCCGAGATCAAGCAGCTTCAAGGGCCGCAGGATCCGCGACTTGGATTCGTCATTCATGGCGGTGCCGGCGTCATAACCCGCGGCTCGATGACGGCGGAAAAAGAGAAACAGTACAAGGCGAAACTAGAAGAGGCCCTGCTCGCCGGCTACAAGGCTCTACAGGCGGGCAAGACAAGTCTTGATGCTATCGAGATCGCGATCCGGATGCTCGAAGACTCTCCGTTATTCAACGCGGGCAAGGGTGCGGTTTTTACGGCCGATGGAAAGAACGAGCTGGACGCGTCGATCATGAACGGCAAAACACTCGCCGCGGGTGCGGTCGCCGGGCTTCATCACGTCAAGAATCCGATCACGCTTGCTCGAGCAGTTATGGAAAGGTCGCCGCACGTGATGATGATCGGCGAAGGGGCGGAGAAGTTTGCAAAAGAACAGAACATCGAGCTTGTCGAAGAAAAGTATTTCTGGACGCAGGAGCGATGGGATGCGCTGCAGAAAATTCTGACCGAAGAAAAAGAAAAGGCAAAGCAAGTCGAAACACCGAAACCCAAAGGGCTAAGTCAGAGCTTCGCCGAAATGCCCTACAACAAATTCGGTACTGTCGGCGCGGTCGCCCTGGATAAGGACGGCAATCTTGCTGCGGCGACGTCTACGGGCGGGATGACGAACAAGAAATATGGCCGCGTCGGCGATGCGCCCATCATCGGCGCGGGAACCTACGCGAACAATGACAGCTGCGCTGTGTCGGCGACCGGCTGGGGCGAATTCTTTATCCGCATCGGCGTCGCCCGCGACATCTGCGCGCTCATGGAATATCGGGCCATGCCGATCCAAAGCGCGGCCGACCTCGTCATCAAACAGAAACTGCAAAAACTCGGCGGCGACGGTGGAATAATCGGGCTCGACAAGTTCGGGAACATTGCGATTTCGTTCAACTCTGAGGGAATGTACCGGGCATATATCAATAGCAATGGAAAGCCGGTCGTTGAGATCTATAAAGACTAGAGAAGTGAAAATGTGACACGCTCCCAACTTTTTCACCTTTTCACCTTTTCACCTTTTCAAGCTTTCACTTTTTCACGGGTTAACTCTTATTTATGTTGAGTGCCGAGATCATCGCTGTCGGCTCCGAGCTTCTCACACCTGAGAAGACGGATACGAATAGTCTGTGGCTGACCGAAAAGCTGATCGGTATCGGCGTCGAGGTTAAGCTTAAGACGATCGTCGGCGATGACGAAGCCCGGCTCGAAGAGACGATTCGCGACGCTATGAAGCGCTCGGATATCGTCATCACGACGGGCGGCCTCGGACCTACTGAGGACGATGTCACCCGACAAGTCTCGGCACGTGCAGCCGGCCGTAAGCTTAAATATCACGAAGAACTCGAAACCCATCTCCGCGAACGGTTTCGCCATTGGGGACGCGAGATGCCGGAGATAAATAAGCGGCAAGCCTTTGTCATTGACGGTGCCGATGTTCTTCCGAATCCTCACGGCTCGGCTGTCGGAATGATGTTGAAGGACGCGGGAAAATTCCTTGTCGTTCTGCCGGGCCCACCGCGTGAGATGCGGCCGATGTTCGAGGATCATGTTCTCGAATCGGTGAGATCCGTTGCTGGCAATATTTCCGTCGCGAGGCGTGTCCTTCGCGTCTCGGGTATTGGCGAATCGGCGCTGGATGAGTTGATCGCCCCGATTTACAAGACCTGTCCGACAGTTCAGACATCGATTCTCTTCAATCGAACCGAGGTCGAGATCCATTTGTCGGCGGCGGCAAAGAGCAAAGCCGAGGCGACTTCTGCGATAGACGCTCTTGCAAAAAAACTCGCCGCTCCGCTTGGTGCGGCGTTATTCGCAGAAAATGGAGAAACGATGGAAGAGGTCGTCGGAAATCTCCTCAAGTCACGGAAGGAAACACTATCGGTCGCCGAGAGCTGCACGGGAGGGACGATCGCAATGCGTTTGACGGACATCGCCGGATCGTCGGGATATTTTATGGAAGGAGCCGTCACATACTCGAACGAAGCCAAGAGGCGAACGTTGGGCGTACCGGCAGAGACGCTTGAATCTTTCGGAGCAGTAAGCTCACAAACGGCTGAAGCGATGGCTACGGGAATGCGCGAGCGGACGGGAAGCGACTATGCGATCGCGGTCACCGGTATCGCCGGCCCCGACGGCGGTACTGCCGACAAGCCTGTCGGAACGGTTTTTATCGGCTACGCCGACGAACAGAAGACGAAATCTTTAAAACTGACGCTTCCCGGCGATCGTGAACTGATTCGCTGGCGGTCGAGCCAGGCCGCGCTCGACTATCTCCGCCGCCAGATCATGAAGTCAAAATAGACATCGAGGCGTACTTTTCATCGATCGCAGGCATCATACGTTCGACCGTAACAACTATTAATTGCTTGCGTTTTTGACCAAAGCAGACGAAAATTACAGCGGCGCTCGCCGGACCTATCCACCGGAGAATGTTTTTGAAACTTAGCCAACCGCGAGACGTGTAAAACGTCGGACGAGAGCTTTTTGTTTTCCAACTCTAATTCAATCGAATTCTATTATGAAAAACTCAGTTCACGCGCGATTTTCGCTCAGCCTTTTGCTCGTTCTCTCGCTGATGTCACCGGTCGCGATTCTCGCTATCGGCGATGGTAAAAAGCACTTCAAGCAGGGAATGAAACATGAGGTCGCGGAGCAGTGGGATCAGGCGGTCGAAGAATTTGCTGTAGCGGTAACGGAGAATCCGAAAAATCCCGAGTACAAGCTTCACCTTCAGCGCGCCCTTTTTAACGCATCGCAGATGTACATGAAGAAAGGTACGACCGCGGCTCAGCAAAAGGATTATGAAAGCGCGTACAACGCATTCCGCAAAGCCTATGCCTACGATCCGGTGAACGAGCTCGCGAAATCCGAAATGGCGCGAATGATCCGAATGCAGGAAGCCGTTCAGAAGGGTGAAGACCCGGAAGCGAGGACTGATCAGAACGGAAAGGTGCGACTGGTTCCGACCAGCTACACCGCACAGACACCGGATATTCAAATCCCGCAGAGGCTCGAGAAAATGCGCGACGTTCCCTTTCCCGGTGGCGTTGATCTGCAGTACATCGTAAAAGAGTTGGCGAAGGATCTCGACCTGAATGTCCTTTTCGACGCTGAGTCGAGACTGGAAAATCGTAAGATCCGCATCGAGCTAAAAAATGTGACGGCGGCGAAAGCTCTCGACTACATTTTCCTGCAGGAGAATTTATTCTTTCAGAAGGTTGGACCTAGAACGATCCTCGTCGCGATCGGCAACCGCCGCACAAACTTTCAACAGTTAGTGTTGAGAACGTTTTACCTTGCGAATGCTAATCCGAAAGACGTTAAGACCATCATCACGTCGGCGATCCCCGCACAGCCTGGACGAAGTCAGACCATCGTTATCGAAGACGCGACGACCAACAGTCTGACGATCCGCGACACCGAAGAGAACGTTCGTCTGTTCGCGAAGCTCATATCGTCGCTTGATAAGGATCGGGCGGAGGTTGTAATGGACGTTGCGATCTATGAAGTAAACAAGACCGATCTTCTGCGGCTGGGAAACCAGATCGGGGCTGCGACCAGCGGCGGCGGCAATCAGCTTAACAATATCGGCGGATCGAACGCAGCAGCCGTTTCGTTGAGTGACGCAGCGTTTGCTGTCGGTGTGGCGCGGAACATTGCGACCGGACTTTTGATCCCGTCTTCGGTTGTCAGTGCTTTCCAGAGCAGAGGCAACACAAAGCTGCTTGCTTCGACACAGATCCACGCTTTCAACAATGAAGACTCGTCGGCTCGAATTGGGCAGCGCGTGCCCGTGCAGACCGCTCAATTCGTCACAGGGACCGGAACAACTCCGGGTAATGGCGGGGTTGTGTCTAACGTGATCAACTACGAGCAGGTGGGCCTGACACTTAAATTCAAGCCGATCGTTTTTCCGAACCAGGACGTTCAGGTTGCGATGGAGATCGAGTCCAAGGATGTCGCCGACGGTGGAACGTTTGAAAATCCGATTTTCACCGAGCGCACCATCAAAGGCACGGCCCGGGTGCAGAATAATAAGACGCTGCTCTTAGCAAGTGTCGCGCAGGATGTGCAAAGTAACGGTCGGGCCGGTTTGCCCGTGCTTGGCTGGCTGCCGATCATCGGCCGTCTTTTTGCGACGCCGACAAGGAATAACCGACAGGTTGATATTGTGATCGCCGTGACGCCGCGCGTGATCCGGGCGCCGGCAATTTTGCCGGAGGATGAGATCGAGCGGCCGACGGGCAGTCTTGCGACACCGACCAGCGGATCGCTCGAGGCGATGATAATTCAGGAAGAGCGGGACGAGATGCTGGCGTCTGCTCGTCGTCTGCCGACGACGGCGAAGGTCCAGCTTCCAGATCGTCCGAATGAAAATCCGGCGTATGTGCGGACCGGCGCGGGCACCGAATCCGCACCTGCGAATCCTGCACCGACGACATCTACCCCGACAAAAACTAGTGGGGTTGCGATGAACCTGGTGCCGATAGACAGCGGTGTGAAAACTCTGCAGATCAATCAGACATCGGATACTTTTAAGTCGGCGACGCCGGGGATTGGTGCTGCCGGTGCGAATGTCGAGCTCACCTTCGGTACCGACCTGCCGAACATGAAGGCGGGTGAAAGGGTGAGAATTCCGGTCATGATAAAAAGCGGTTCGCGGTTCCGCTCGGCAGTGCTGGGTTTGCGATTCGATTCCACGAAACTCGCGGTTCGTTCGGTTATCTACGGAGACGTTTTCGGTATGAACATTGCGAATACTGCTGCGTCGCCGTTCATTAATCAAAACGGCAAGATGTATGTGTCGCTGTCATCTGTCGACCAAACCGCTGCCGGCACCGAGGGTGTGCTTGCTTTCGTTGAGATCGAGGCGCTCGCCGACGGAAGACCGGATATTTCTCTGGAGCGGGATGTATTGAATTTTATCGCCGCTGACGGAAAGAATCTCGGTATCAGGTTTTAGTCGAGGTTTTTTAGGTTGTGAAGTTCCGGACAATTAAATCAAGCGAAGCCGGCGGGTTTACGCTGTTCGAGCTGGTGGTCACACTGACCGTGCTGGCGATCCTCATCATGGGAACGCTGCCACTGGCTCAAAATTCGGTAAAGCGCGAGCGCGAGATGCGGCTGCGTGAAACCTTACGGCAGGTCCGAAACGCGATTGATGAATTTAAACGGGATACCGTCGGTTCATGTCCGGCCGGACAAACCAAAAACCCAATACCCGGGGCCCCGGAGGCAGTCTTGGCTGATCCGCGAAGCCGCGTCGTCATCGACGATTGTTCCATCTTCGAAAGCGAAAATTTCGATCGGTATCCGCCGGACCTCGATGTTCTGGTCGAGGGTGTCAAGGTCCGACAGCGCGGTTTAAGGTTAGGCGGCGGCGGTGTGTGGGATGGTAAGAACGCAACGGAGCTTAACGCGACTGAAGAAACTAAGAAAGTTTACCTCCGCGAAAAACCTGTCGATCCGATAACCGGTGAGTCCAACTGGAAATACCGATCGTCTTATCAATCGCCGTCCGATGACAGCTGGGATGACATAAACGTATTTGATGTGCGCTCGGCGTCGAATGAAAAAGCCCTCAATGGAGAGAAGTATAGTGATTGGTAGATCAATCGCGGATTGCGAATTTCGGATTGCGGATTTTGTCGGGCTGCCGAGACGTTCGCGGCGAGATGCGCTGGATCAAATCCGCAATCCGCCATCCGCAATCCGCAATCAGACAGGGTTTTCCCTGCTCGAGCTGATGATCGCGATGTTTATCATGATCATTTTGCTATCGGTCGCTTTTCCGACGTATCAGCGGAGCGTTCAGCACGCGCGCGAGACCGTCCTAAAAGAAAATCTTTGGCAGATGCGACGGGCGATCGATCAGTTCACGGCAGATAAGGGAAAGGCGCCCAAGTCTATTGACGAGCTGGTCGAAGGAAAATATCTGCGGGAAAAACCGCGCGATCCGATAACCGAAGAAGACGAGTGGAAGGAGATCCAGGACGAGGATTCGTTGTTACCCGAGGGTGGCCTGGGTTTGACGGATGTCCAGAGCCTTGCCCCTGGCGAAGATCTGGACGGGAAGCCATACAAAGACTATTAAATGTTTTCAGTTTTAACCGAACCGAATTATCCGAAAGCCGCGATCGGCCTCGAACGCGAGGCGATTACGGCGCTCGCTCTGCAGAAAGAAGGCCGTGGGCGATTTGGCGTCAAGCAAGCTGCGACTATCGAGTTGCCGACAAACCTTTTGACGCCGAGTTTCATAGAGCGGAACATCTCGAGCGCGGAACAGCTTCGCGTCCTCTTGGAGGACGCCGTAGCTTCGGCCGGATTGATGAATCAGAAAAACTGGTCCGTCTCGCTTCCGAGCAATACGGCGCGGACAGCTATCCTCACTCTCGACAACGGTACAACGGCGAAAGGTGAGACCGAAGAGATCCTGGACTGGAAGGCAGAGCAGAGCTTCGGCGCTCCGTCGGGCGAGTTGCGCATCACTCGAAACAAGATCTCAAACAATAGTGATGGGAGGTCCCGGTATTTTGCGACGGCCGTTAAGCTGTCGGTGATCGATGAGTACGAAACTATCTTCGAAAGTCTCGGATGGACCGCTGGAATGATCCTGCCGCGTGCGGTCAGCGAGACGAGATGGTTGATGGATAGTGACGAGCGCACCGACTCGCTGCTGTTGAGCTCGCAAAATGACGGCTTCACCGCCCTTCTGCTACGCGGCGACGAACCGGCAGTTGTCCGTACCGTAACCTGTACGGACAGCGAGCGAGATGATGAGATCTACCGTCTTCTGATGTTCTACAACGACCGCTTTGCTGAACCTAATTCGGACAGCCTACTGGAAAACCTGCTGATTATCGGAAAAGATCTGATTCCGGCAAAGATAAAGGAAATATCGAATGAGGCGCTCGGCCGAACGCTGAGAGTTCTCGGGGCCGAGGATGTCGGTCTGAATCTTCCAGTAGGCGATTTGAGTTTTGACGATCTCGCGGCTCCGGCTGGACTCGCCTCATTCGGCTGGCGATAGGGCGCACTTTCGTCGGTGCATTGCGGCCGTAGCCTACGCCCGATTCGAGGCATCGTTTGTTCGGATTCGCGGGCAAACCCGGTGAAGGAATTTGCCTGATGGAACATTTTTGCGGAAAATACCGTAATACCCGAGCATCATGGCCACACCTGAAGCAGCTTTCCAGATCATAAAAAATATTTCGGATCTTGAGCTTATAGCGTCGGCTATGAGCGGCCGCGAAGACGGGTTCGAGGGACTTGTCCGCAGATATCAGCGACCCATCACCGGCTATATCTTTCGAATGCTGGGTGATTACGAGGCGTCGCTCGACGTTTCTCAGGAAGTCTTCATAAAGGTCTACAACTCACTTTCCCGCTACAGTTCAGAGTATAAATTTTCGACCTGGCTTTATCGCATTGCTCATAATGCGGCGATCGATCACATGCGCCGGAACTCGGTGAATCCTCAAAGTCTCGAAACCGAAAATGCCGACGGCACGTATCAACTTCAAATCGAGTGTTCGAAGCCGGGACCCGAGCAGGATCGAGAGCGGAGCGAATGGCGGACAGAGATCGACAGTGTGGTGAAGCGTCTTCCGTCGGCCTATCGGGAATTGATTTTGCTCCGCCATTCCAAGGACCTCAGCTACGACGAGATCGCCGAGGTGACGGGGTTGCCGCTTGGCACGGTCAAGAATCGCCTCTTCCGGGCGAGGGAAATGATGCGAGACATCTTTATTGAGCGGGGATTCACAGGGATATAGAGGAGAACTGTTATGAGTTTTGATATGCAATATCGCCCGCAGATGGCCTTGCAGACGGCAGACGAAAAGCAGATGGGATTGTTTCTGCACCTTTCCGGATTAGCCTTCGCGCTTGTCTTTCCGCTCGGCATTGTCCTTCCCATCGTTCTTTGGCAGACACAGCGGGACAAAATACCCGCGCTCGATGCCCACGGAAAAATGGTAACTAACTGGATGATATCGGCGACTATTTATGGCGTCGTGAGTTTTGTTCTGATGTTTGTGCTTGTGGGATTTCTGACCGGTGCTGCCGTCTGGCTGATGGCAATTATTTTTCCAATAATCGGGGCTCTCAAGGCGAATAATGAAGGCGAGTTGTGGAGCTACCCCCTGACAATAAAATTTCTGAAATAGTAGGACACCGCAGGAAATGGAGCGTATCGATATCGAGAAAGGAAAGATTTGCCCGTCGCCGGAGCTTTCGGCGTATATTGACGGCGAGTTGTCTCGGCGCGATGAGCTCGAGCTTGAACAGCATGTGTCGGGGTGTCGGCTCTGCACCGACGATTTGAATCTCCAAAAGAGTTTTCTTAACGCTCTAGCTTATTCTCTCGACGAAAAAAATGAGATCGACCTACCGTGCGACTTTACTCGAGCGGTCGTTGCTAATGCGGAGTCTCGCGTCAGCGGACTTCGGCGGCCACATGAGAGGCGAAACGCTGCTTTTATTTGCGCGGCGTTGATCGTGTTTTCGCTCTTTGCCCTTGGCAGCAGCTCGGAAAAAACGTTAGCGGCCACCGTTGCGATACTTGAAAAGGTCGTTGCCGTCGCCCTGTCGGCAGGACATCTTGTTTATGATGTCGCGTTGGGCTCGGGCATTATTTTTAGAACGCTCGCCTCGAACGCTCTGTTGGACTCTGGAACGTCTGCATTGGTTTTCCTCGCCCTCTTCGTTTTGTCGCTTTATCTATTTTCGCGGCTGGCGGTCCGTTTTCACCGCACGTAGTTCATACCGGGTTATCACCAAGTGACAACTACAATCGCTTTAATCTCAATTCCCGCCGGCACGCATCATTTTGATTTGCGGATTCTCGCGGCCGCGGCCGTCATGGTCCTGAGCGGTGTGATGTTTTCCTTCGCTCAAATATCGGTTTCGTCAGATACCCTGACAGTCGCCGACGCACCGGATCAGGAGATCGTCTGTTTCGGAAAGACGGTTATCGTCAAAACCCGAGCGAAGGGAGTTCTGGCCATCGGCGGTGACGTCATAGTGGAAGGCAGAGTGACGGAAAACGTTGTGGCGGTCGGCGGGTCGGTGATACAGAAAGAAGGGGCGTATATCGGCGGCGACGTATTCGCGGTCGGAGGTGCCTACAAGCCTGAGAGTTCCGAACCTCTTCGCGAAGAGGGACGTGAGACGGTGATGTACGCTGGTTACGAGGAAGAGATTCGCGACTTAGCACAGAATCCGTCCTCATTGTTTTCGCCTCATTTCTCATTGGCGTTTCTGGCCCAGCGGATACTTTCGGTTCTTTTCTGGTTTGTCTTGTCGCTCGGGTTGGCGACAATCGCTCCGGGTGCGGTGAGCCGTGCGATCGCACGATTTCAATTGTCGACGCTGAAGATAGTTGCGATCGGGGTGGCGGCATTCCTTGGCACAACATTCGGTGTCGCGGCCATGCTTCAATTACTGCCCAATCCTTTCGGCGTGATCTTTGGGCTGATGGCGTTAACGTTGCTCATGCTAGCGTATATTTTTGGCCGCGTGGCGTTGAATGTGAGCGTTGGCAAGGCTCTTCAGAAGTACTTTCTTGGCGAAAAGAACAGTTCGGAGACGCTGGCGATCCTGATAGGCGTGGTTACGTGGACGTTGGTCCTTTCGATTCCGTACATTTGGACGATAGCTCTCTTCATCCTCTTTTCAACCGGCGTCGGGCTTGTGCTAACCGCCCGGTCGCAACAGAGCTGGCCGGCACGCTGATCAAAGCAACTTCATGCCTGACAAAACTTTACATAAAAAGTAAAACCCACAGATGAAAAATTACGTCTTAAAATATTCGAGGCAACCAAGGCTCTCGGATCGAGCGGCGCGCTATATTATTTACAGAAACATATGAAGTTACGCAATTTTCTTAATGTCGTATTTGCCTTTGTCCTACTTGCCGGAAATCTCTTGAGTGCGTTTTCGCAAACCGTTGGCGGAAAGGCTTCGGTTGTGACGGGCGATGTGACTTCCATAGAGGGTGGCAAGGTCGTCGTCCAAACAAAGGATGGAGCGCTTCAGGTAACGTTGACGGAAAAAACGGAATACAAACGAGTTCCTCCTGAGAACCCCGTACTGGCCGCCGCGGTTGCGTCGTCGTTGGCCGACATCGGCGTTGGCGACAAGCTGCTCGTCACTGGATTTTTCTCGGCGGATAAGGCAACATTGGCGGCAAAATCCGTATTTTTGATGACGAAGTCGGACATTACACAGAGACAGGTCAAAGAGAGGGAACTGTGGGCGGCGAAGGGAATCTCCGGGCGTGTTTCGGCGGTTGACCAGATCACCCGCCAGATCAAGGTCGATGTTCGGGGCTTGGCTAATACTACGACCGTTGTTTTAACGCCCAAAGAAGGAGCGAAGGTTCTGCGATACGCGCCGAATTCTGTCAAATTTAGTGAAGCAAAGCCGAGCTCGGTAAATGAGATTCAGGCTGGGGATATGCTTCGTGCTCTTGGCGACAGAAGTGAGGACGGAGCGAGCTTTGCTGCTGAAGAGATCGTCACCGGCGCATTTCGGACTGTTGTAGGAACCGTAAAGACGGTCGATGTAGCGAATAACGAGGTTGTTTTAACCGACGCCCAGTCAAAGAAGGATGTCACGGTCGAGCTCGGGTCGGCTTCAGTTCTAAAGAAGTTTCCTGAAGAAATGGCCCAGCGAATGGCGGCAATGCAGTCGGGACAGGCCGGAGGGATGCGACCCGCCGGCGGGTCCGGTACGAGTGTCGGAGCCCCTCCTCAGCCCAACGGCGCCCCGGCGGGTGGACAGGCCGGACCAAACGGACCCGGTCGCGGCTTCGGCGGAGCGCGCGGGATAGATGATATGTTGGAGCGTTTTCCCAACATTACCGCGGCCGATCTGAAAACCGGTGACGTTATCGCCGTCTCGAGCACTAAGAACGATACGTCCGAACGTATCACCGCTATCAAGTTGCTCGCCGGGGTCGAGCCGTTTCTGCGGGTGGCCCAGGCTCAGGCGGCGAGAGGCGGCCAAAGGGGACAGGGCAGTCTAAGTTTAGATATTCCCGGCTTGGACGGATTTGGCGGACCGTAAAGCGGCGCGAGATTATGGAACTCGCTTTACAATTATTCGTGAGTCTTAATAATTATTTTTTCCGCATATTTAAAATGACGAAATTTATAAAACTGTTTCTTTTTACATTACTATTTTCTGTCACGGCGTTCGGCCAGCAAACCGGAAGCGTTAGTGGCCAAGTGCAGGACACTCTCGGTGCTGTTGTTGTCGGAGCTTCGGTAACCGTCGTCTCGACAGATGGCAAGGAGAAGACTACGACGAGCAATTCACGCGGCGAGTTTTCGGTTTCCGCACTCCCTCCGGGTATATACACAGTTCGGGTCAAGGCCGCGAATTTTGCTTTTTATGAGAATACGGAGGTTGAGGTCACTGCGGGAAACCGCGAAGAGCTGCTGGTACCCTTGACCGTTGAGGGCGTCGAGGAACAGGTCGACATCGCGAGCAGCGACGGCGTCTCGACCGATCCACAGAACAACGCGGGAGCAACTGTGCTGCGGGAAAAGGATCTCGAAGCGCTGCCGGACGACCCTGACGAGCTTGAGGCGGCGCTGCAGGCTCTCGCCGGGCCGTCGTCAGGACCGAACGGCGGACAGATCTACATCGACGGATTTACCGGCGGTCGTCTTCCGCCCAAGGAAGCGATCCGCGAGATCCGCATAAATCAGAATCCATTTTCCGCGGAGTACGACCGGCTTGGATTCGGGCGAATTGAGATCTTGACCAAGCCTGGTGCGGATAAATTTCGCGGCAATGCTTTCTTCAATTTCAACGATGAGAGTTTGAACTCTCGCAATCCCTTCGCTCCGAACCGTGCACCGAGCCAACTCCGCTTCTTCGGCGGGAACTTTTCGGGCCCTCTGAAAAAGGGGAAGTCTTCATATTTCGTCGACATCAACAATAGGGATGTCGATAACAATACGATCGTGAATGCGATCATCCTCGATCCTGCTCTTAACCCTGTGCCGTTTCAGCAAGATTTTCAAATTCCGAGTCGCCGGTTTTCCTTCAGCCCGAGATTCGATTTCGCGCTGAATGATAAGAATACTCTCATCACGCGCTACAGTTTTTCGCGATCGTCTGTTGAGAATCAGGGTATTGGCGGTACTTCGCTTCCGTCTCGTGCGTATGAAACAACAAATCGTGAGCACGAATTTCGCCTCACCGAGACAATGATCATTAATCCGACGACGATAAATGAAACACGTTTTGAATACACGGCGCGGAAACGTCAGCAGGAGGGCGACAATTCAATCCCTACAATAAATGTTGCCGAGGCATTTACCGGTGGAGGCTCGCAGATCGGGTTGAGCTTTAATCGGTCGAACGAGTGGGAGCTGCAAAATTACACAACGACGTCGCTTGGAAAGAAGGCGGCACACTCTCTGAAGTTCGGCGTTCGGCTTCGCGGCATCAGTTTTACCGATCGTTCGGAAAATAACTTTGGCGGAACATTTTCATTTCCCGGAGCCCCCGAAGTACGGAGTCCCGCCAACTGTACGCCTGTAAATCCGCCGACGTGCGTCGTCGTCTCGCCCGCTCTTAGTCCCCTCGACCAATACCGCGGCCGCATCCTTGGGAACCCGGATCCACGTTACTTCCCGACCCAGTTTCGAATAGTGGTCGGTGATCCTGAACAAGATGTTTCCCGTACCGACCTCGGTTTGTTTGTCTCTAATGATTGGCGCGTGAACCCGGGTCTTACTTTGAGCTTTGGACTGCGTTACGAAAATCAAACGAACGTCAGTGACAATACGAATTTTGCCCCGCGATTCTCATTTGCATGGTCGCCGGGTGCGGGCGGAGCTCGGGCACCGAAGACAGTTTTTCGCGGCGGCTTTGGGTTATTCTACGAACGCTTCAGTGAGAACCTGACTCTTCAGGCACTTCGCTTCGGTGGAACCGAGCAGCTCGACCTGATCGTTAGCGCGAACGAAACTGATCCGGTACGTCGAGCGGCGGCGATTGCTCTCTTACAGCAGCCCGTGTTCTCGCTCGGCGGCGTTACAAACGTCCCGACGTCAGCACAGATCCTTGCTGCTCTTCCGCAATCGAACACCATCAGGCAAGTCTCCGGCGATCTACAAGTCCCTGTGATGTCGCAGTGGGCGTTTGGCGTCGAGCGGCAGTTGCCGTCAAGAACGACACTGGCGGCTTTCTATATCGGTTCGCGCACGCAAAACGTTTTACGCTCTCGGAACATCAACGCTCCGATCTGTCCGCTCCAGATGGACTGCATCAGCGCCCCGCGTCCCGATCCGACGCAAGGAAATATTTTCGAATACGAATCGACCGGCACGCTCGATCAAAATCGCCTTAACGTGAATATTCGGTCGGCATTTCGCACGGGCTTCAACCTTTTTGCGAATTACAGTCTTGGATTTGCGAAGGGTGATTCGGATGGGGCGGGAAGCTTTCCGGCATATTCCTACGATCTCAGCGGCGAATTCGGACGATCGGCATTCGATATTCGCCACAACTTTGTGATCGGAGGAAACTTTGTCCTGCCGTGGAAAATCTCTATTAGCCCCTTCATAATCGCCAGCTCGGGAAGGCCCTTCAATATTACGAAGGGTAGCGATTTAAACGGCGACACCTTATTTACTGAACGTCCGACATTCGGCGAGCTGGCCGCGGCTTGTTCGCGATGGGGTATTACCGCGTCGTATTGCAACGTCGCCGATGAGGATCAGTCGACGATCATACCTCGAAATTTTGGTCAGGCGACCGGCTATTTCTCAGTGAATCTTCGTCTCGGTAGGAACTTCGGTTTTGGAAAGTCCCCCCAGCCTGTTGCCGGCAGGGGCGATCAGTCCGCTGGCGAATCACGGGGCTCATCAGGCGCTATTCCTGGAGCGGGTCGTGGTCCAAGAGGCGGGGGCGGCGGCGGCGGCCGGGGTCCTGGCGGTGGCGGCGGCTTCTTCGGTGGCCCTGAGGTGCGCAAACCTTATAACTTGAACGTCGGAATCAGTTTTAACAACCTGTTGAATTCCGTGAATTTCGGATCTCCAGTTGGGAATATTGCCTCGAGCCGCTTCGGCCAATCCACATCGACAAGCGGCGGCTTTGGCGGCTTCGGCCGCGGAGGAGACGGCGGAGGATCATCTAACCGTCGAATCGAACTTCAGGCGAGATTTAGTTGGTAGGTAAAGCGGAATTGTTATAAATTTAGGGAGATAAGATCGGCAGGCCCGCTGTTTTATCTCCCTAATTTTTGTACTGATCGATCGGAATTATGAAAAAGCTAGTATTTGTCGCAATCCTGGTAGTCTCCGGAGCCATTCGGATCTCTGCTCAGCCATCTGCTGCCAAAGCGGGGAGTGTTCAAACTGGTGTGGTTCCGGCTTCGCCTGCGGCAACATTCGAAGCGGAGATTGCTCTAGCAAAACTTGCACTTGAGGCTCACGGCGGGGAAAAGCTACGGGCCATGAAGACGCTCGTCATGCGCGGTTCCGTGGATGTTACCACTTCGGCGTTTAATCAAGCGATACCCGCCACGTTCTCGGTTGTTCTTGCAAAGGAAAAGTACAGGTTCGAGATCGCGAATCCGTTCCAGCCGATCAAGCAGACGTACGATGGCGTAAACACCTCGACCACCGTCCAGGGTGGCATGACCCTTCCTCCGATCACGCGACTTGGCTTTCCCCTTTTGCCCATGGTCGGGCAGCCAGGTTTCATAATAACGCGGCTGCCGGAGGCGAAAAAGAAAAAGAGGGGTTTCCGAATGACGGCACCGGACGGCTACTTCACCGACTTCTACCTCGATGAGAAGACGAACCAGATCAAGGGCTATGACTCCACCTATGAGATCAACGGCAGGACGGTGACGACCTCGGTCGAAATCGATAAGTTGCGCAGCGTGGAAGGGATTTGGGTACCTGAGAAGTATGTGCAGCGTTTCGACACGGAACAGTTAACGATCTACGCGGATTTTAAGACGAAGGAAATTTTGGTCAACACAGAAGTCGCGGATAACGTATTCTCTCCGGGAAAATAGTCTATCTGGCGAAGCGACTGGCTTGCCACCAATCGATCGTTGTTCGTAGTCCCTCTTCCAGCCCGATCAGTTTTTCGTATCCGAGCCATTCGATGGCGCGCGTGTTATCCGCCTGAGAATGTTTTACGTCGCCTTTACGTCCCGGAAGGTACTCCGCAGTTACTTCATCCTTTCCCGTGATAGCCTTCACCGCTGCGAGCAACTCGTTAAGAGAGACTCTCTCGCCGTTGGCCACATTCATCACCTGGCCAATACCGGAGCTGGTTTGCGCCGCGCGAATGTTTGCGTCGACTACGTTCGCCACGTAAGTGAAGTCCCGACTCTGCTCGCCGTCGCCGTAGATCAAGGGCGTGCCATTTTTCATTAACGCGTCGATAAATCGGGAGATAACGCCGGAATATGTTGATGATGGATCTTGCCGCGGGCCAAAGACGTTGAAGTATCTCAGCGAAAGAGTTTCTAATCCGTAAACTTGGCTGAAAACCCGGCAATAATATTCGCCCATCAATTTTGCCGCGGCGTAGGGAGAAAGCGGGTCCGGATTCATCGTTTCGACTTTTGGCAGAGTCGGTTGATCTCCGTAGGCGGAGCTCGATGCGGCATAGACCAGGCGCTTGACGCCTGAGTCTCTGGCTTTGACCAGCAAGTTAAAAGTGGCGTTCACGCACGCTTCGTGAGTTTCCCGAGGGTTGTCGACCGAGCGCGGAACGCTCGGTAGCGCCGCCTGATGAAATACGACGTCGATGTCCGAAACTGCGCGACCAAGCGCGGCATCATCGTTAAGGTCTCCTTCAATAAATTCAAAATCTCCCGAGATCTCTTCCAGGTTCTCGCGATTTCCAGTCACGAAGTTGTCGATAATACGCACTTTCGCGCCCTGGCGAATCAGCTCGTCCGCGAGATTCGATCCGATAAACCCGGCGCCGCCGGTAACGAGGACTCGTGCTGTGATGGGCATACTGGAAAGTTAAGGACAGAGTTCTGCCCGTTAGGTGTTAGCGTCCGACACCTACGTAATCAAACCCGAGCGAGCGCATGTCGGACGGCTCATATATGTTTCGCAGGTCCGCAATTTTTGGAGCCTTGAGCAACTGTTTTACTTTCTCCATGTCGAGAGCCCGAAACTGGTTCCACTCGGTGATGATCACGAGTGCGTCGGCACCTTTAATGGCGTCATACTCATCCGACGCATATTCGATGCCTTTCAGGAAATGCCTGGCTTCATCCATCGCGACCGGGTCGAAAGCTCGAACTGTAGCTCCGCGTTCGACCAGCGCGTGAATGATCTCGATGGCAGGCGACTCACGCATGTCGTCCGTTTCCGGCTTGAAGGACAAACCAAGCACGCCGATTTTCTTACCGCGCAGATCGCCAACAAGCCGCTCGATCTTCGGGATCATTGCGTCACGTTGCCTGTCGTTCGCTTCGATCACCGCGTCGACAATTCGCGTCTCGACACCAAATTGATCGGCAACCGTTGTAAGGGCCCGCGTATCCTTCGGGAAACACGAACCGCCGTAGCCAGGCCCCGGATGTAAAAACTTTCGTCCGATGCGATTGTCCATACCCATTCCGCGAGCGACATCGTGGACGTCGCATCCGATCGCGTCGCAGAGATTCGCAACTTCGTTGATAAAAGTGATCTTTGTCGCAAGAAATGCGTTTGCGGCGTACTTGATCAATTCGGCGGCTTCAAGGGAAGTTATGACGATCGGGGTCTCGATCAAAAAAAGCGGACGATAAAGTTCCTTCATGACTTCGATTGCTTGATCCTCATTACTACCGATCACGACGCGATCAGGCCGCATGAAGTCATCGATCGCAGCGCCTTCGCGAAGAAACTCCGGATTGGAAGCCACGCCGAATTCAGTCGGACTCTTGAGGTTTGCCGTCACGAAATCGCGAAGCCATTTCCCGGTGCCAATGGGGACGGTCGACTTTGTGACGAGCACCTTATAGCCGTTCATTGCTTCGGCAACATCCTTGGCGGCTTGCTGGTAGTAGCTCATGTCTGGTGAGCCATCCTGCTTTGGCGGAGTGCCTACCGCGAGAAATACGACTTGTGCTTCTGCCACCGCAGATCCTATCTCGGTTGTAAAATGGAGCCTGCCCGCATTAACGTTTTTCTCGACGATCGAATCCAAGCCAGGTTCATAGATCGGGATAATTCCGTTATTAAGTTTTTCGATTTTAGTTGTATCGACATCGACGCAGGTAACGTCGACACCGAATTCCGCAAAGCACGCACCTGTCACTAACCCAACGTAACCGGTGCCAATTACCGCAATATGCATAATTCAATAAAAGATAAAGACTACAAATAAACTCGCCCTTGTTCAAACCGCAGCGCTAAACAAAATTGTGCGGGTCATATTTAAAACATGACCCGCACTGATTACGAAACAAAATCTACTGAAGGATCGTGACTAACGAGTAGGACTGACGATGATAACACCGCCGCCAGGAGTCGTTTCATTATTGCCGCCCAAAAGAATAGCGACACCGGCGACACCCGCTGCTGCAAGGATAAGCCACGGCCATCCGGCAACTCGAACCGGCGGAGCCGAATCCGGACGCAAGCACGGCTTGCAGCCGGTTTGCGAAAGATTGCCAGCCGTCGCACTTGTTCCCGCGGCTACTTGCTTATCGGAAGAACCTTCCCGCATCGTAACAAGCCCTGACGTCGTATCAACGTGAGTGTGCGAACATTCAACCTCGACAAGAAAATTGTCCGCCTGGCCCGCATCTCCGATAACGGTTGCGTCCTTGGTTGTGATGGTCGCTGCGACACCGGCAGCGTTCGAGACGCGAGTTTTTCCAGAGGAAAGAATGCCAACGATACTCGAATCTGAAAAGTTCAAAACAATGTTCGAGTCCGCAAGGACTTCGATTCTGCCAGTTTTGCCAAGGCTGATAATGGCACTCGAGTCAGGCCCCGTGACGATCGTACTGCCTGAGATAATCGTCGAATTTGATACTGCGTTCTGACCATTTACCGACACTTGTCCAGTAACTGTGATCTCACCTGTAAGGTCTTTGGTCGCGGCGAGTCCAACCATGGAATACGCACACAACACCGCAGCGGCACTTAACGATGTAGTTATTTTACGAAAACAATTTTTGCCGAGCATTTGATTTAATATCCTCCTGTAACAATCCTTATAAGAAAAAACCTTTCCGGGTAAGCACGTGATCGCGATCGGATAAGGTTGCAAACTCTATCGAGTAGGGCTAATTACTGTGCCGTTGCTTCCGATTCTTGCGTCCCCATCTTTAAGAGCAGTCCAAAGGATAACCGCGGCGGCACCTACGAAAATCCCACCCCAGATCCACCAGGCAGCTCCGCCATCGTCATCATCATCATCGTCCTTAAGCCCGGACGCAGAGACGGCTTGGCCGGCCGCTAGTTGAACGGTCTTGCCGTTCAGAGTTTTGATGTTGACGTTTTCAGCCGCACCAAGGACTGATACCGTACCGGAGGTTAACTCGCCATAAATACCCTTTTCATCAAATGTTAAGTTTAATACCGTATTCGGAGCGAGTTCGATCTTACCGAGTCTGCTCAGACTTATAACGGCGTTGGTGCTGTTAGATGTAGTAATAGTGCTGCCCGAAAAAACCGAGCGTCCGCTTCGTGCGAGTTCACCGTTAACAAAAACAAACGGGGCTTCACCGTTGACAATTTTTCCGGAAACCGCAAGTTCACCCGCAGCCTTCCCAGGGCCTGCCAAAGCAACCATCGAGTAAGTTGCGAGTATCGCAACACATAAGCACATTGAGAGTGCTTTGCGAATCCACAGTTTGCTGTTCATATCTCTCCTCTTATATCGCCCAAAATCAATAATTTCAAAAAATCAAACCTTTCAATCTTTTACACGAATCAAGGGTTGATGTCAATAAAAACGACCCTCGCAGTCTAAAAACTGAAAAAAGAAACTGTTGCACTGCTTATGAAACTTCTAAGCTAAGATTTGATAGATACTTATATCACAACCGAGCGCCATTTCAAAGGTATTTTATAAAGATTTTTAGAACGTCGGTTCTTTAGGTCCAAGGAGGCGGTAAAATGGGAGCAGAAAAGTGATCGATTAGAGAAAAATTTAAGCGGCGGCAAGAGACCCGTATCGAAACACCTGCTGAGTTACCCATAGTCGAGTAGTTTTGCCGACCGGGGAGATTTTTGTTTTAATTGTGAGACCTTACGAATCACCCAGAGGAGAAATCGCAATGAGAGTTCGCGCAACTGTTTTGTTTTTGTTTTTGTCCTTCTTAATTTCTTGTGCTAGCCCCACAGGGAATCCTGACTCGGCTGCAACTCAGCCGGGTAACGGTACGTCAGATCCGACCAAAAAAATGAGAATCGGTTTCTCCATGGCGACCGTGAAGGAGGAACGGTGGCAGCGGGACCGCGATGCCTTCGAAGCACACTGCAAGAAAATGAACGTTGAGTGCGTAATCACTGTCGCCGACAACAATTCCAGCCGGCAGGCTAATGATGTCGACAATCTGCTGACCCAGCGCGTCGACGCCCTTGTGATCGCGCCGCAGGAGGCGACCGAGGCTGCTGCGATGGTTGATAAGGCAAAGGCGCAGGGCATTCCGGTAATCAGTTATGACCGGCTTATTAACTCCGAAAAAATTGATCTTTACATCTCTCATCAGGTGCCCGTGATCGGTCAAAAAATGGCGGAATATGCTCTGCAGAAAGTGCCGAAAGGAAATTATGTGATGGTTTACGGGGCGTCGACGGATAACAACGCGCACATAATGAAAAAAGCACAACTCGACGTTCTGAAGCCTGCCATTGACCGCGGGGATATCAAGATAGTTGCCGATCAAATGATCCCGGATTGGAAGAACGATCTTGCATTAAACTTCGTCGAAAACAGCCTGACGAAAGAGAACGACAACATACAGGCGTTTGTGGTCTCTAACGATGGAATGGCCGGAGGCGTGATCTCGGCGCTTGCAAAGAAGGGTCTCGCGGGCAAAATACTTGTCACCGGGCAGGACGCGGGCCTGGAAGCTCTCCAGAACATCGCGGAAGGAAAGCAAACCATGACGGTCTACAAGCCGATCATTCCCTTGGCCAACCAGGCGGTCGAAGCGGCGATCAAGCTTGTGAAGCACGAACCTATTTCGACAACGCCCTTTAAGAACGACCGGATCGGCGGAAAGGAAGTGCCGGCAATATTACTCGAAGTGACTGTTGTCGATAGGGATAACCTGATGCAGACGGTGATCAAGGATGGGTACTCGAAGTTTGAAGATGTTTACCGCAACGTGCCGGAGAGCGAAAGGCCAAAACAGTAACAAACCTTAAAGATGGGTGACGAATACGTCCTGGCCGGTGATGTCGGAGGGACAAATCTTCGAATTGCCGCGGTATCTACGAGCGGAACGGTCCTGCAACACCTCAGCGAGCCGACCCCAAAAACCGGTGCAGCCGCAGATATCATGGACGCCGTCTGCCGCGTTGCGGAAGCTTGTATTGCCGAGGGCGGCAAGCACGAAAGGCCGATAGGATTTGGTTTGGCGTTGGCCGCACTCGTTAGCGTCAAAGATGGCAGCCCGCTCAGTTCTCCGAATCTTCCAGAACTTAATGATCTGCATCTCGCCGATGTTCTTTCGGAAAGACTCCATCTTAAGGTAGTGCTTGAGAACGATGCTACGGCCGCCGCTATCGGAGAACACTGGCTTGGATCCTCGAAAGGAATAGATAACTCTGTCTTCGTTACACTCGGTACCGGCGTTGGCGGCGGGCTGATCCTCGACGGACGGGTCTACCGTGGCGTCGATGGTACGGCAGGTGAGATCGGCCACATCTGCGTCGAGCCCGACGGGCATCCCTGTGGATGCGGCAGCCACGGGTGCGTCGAACAGTACTCGTCCGCTACTGCGATTGTGCGAATAGCGAGAGAACTAATTCGGCACGACTCGACCTCGCCCCTTGCACGGGGCGCAAAATTCACCTCTGAAGACGTTTACGATGCAGCGGCCGCCGGTGACCCGGTATCTCTAGAAACGTTTAGGATAATGGGCCGCTATCTGGGTATAGCACTGGCCGGGCTGGTCGACGTGCTGAATCCGGAACTGATTGTTATCGGCGGCGGGGTTGCCGGCGGATGGGAGTTCTTTATCGAACATCTACGTTCTGAGCTCCTCGCCCGGGCATTTCCGCATCCGGCCATGCGGGTGCGGCTCGCACGGGCATCGCTCGGCGATGCGGCAGGAATACTAGGGGCTGCCCGCGTCGCCCTTGATGCGATGAGGGGGCCGGCGCCTGTCGTTTTGCAGGGTAGCTTGAATTAGTTTCTCTCTTTGTTATATACTCTCTCTTTCCTGCAATGCGTAGGACGTGTTGGGTGGGTTTCGTGCCCACTTTTTATTTTGGTTTTAAAGCGATGCAGCGGAATCCTTTAGCAGAGCGAATTGACAAAATAGCGACTCAGGCCGCAAAGGAAAACGATGTCGAGTTTGTCCATTCGGAGGTCGTCGGCAGCAAACGGAACATGACCGTCCGCATATACATTGATAAACCCAAAGGGGTGACGCTTGAAGATTGCTCAAATGTTTCACGCGCGATCGAAGCCGTAATCGATGAAGATGATTTCATCCCATCTCCATACGTGCTTGAGATCTCGTCGCCCGGCCTTGAGCGGCCGCTTTTCAGCCTTCAGGATTTTGAAAAGTTTGTTGGGAAAAAAGCCAAGGTGAAAACATCTGACGCGATTGCGGGACAGGTAAATTTTAACGGCCGCATTACCGCCGTCGAGCAAGCAGAAATAGTTTTCGAAGACAAAACTAACGGTACGGTTCGCATTCCGTTCGACAGGGTTACTAAGGCGAATCTAAGGGTCGATCTGACGGCCGAATTTAAGAAGAAGCGATAGCTGTTTGGCAGCTTACGCGGTTTGTAATATGACATCATCGATTGGACAAAGTATTGAAGCATTGTGCACCGAACAGGGGCTCGACCGCGACATGGTCATTGAGGCGATGAAGGACGCGGTCAAGGCAGCGGCGCGCAAGCAATTCAGAACACAAGATAAGACCGGCGACAACATCCAGGTCGACTGGAATAACGAAGAAGGCGCGATCGAGATTTCGCTGCAGAAGACCGTTGTCGAAGAGGTTGAGAACGACTCTGCCGAATTGTCTCTCGTCGAGGCGCAAGAGCTTGCGGGCGATGAGATAGAGATCGGCGATATGCTTCAGATCCCTCTACCCCAGGAAGAGATGGGCCGGATCGCCGCCCAAACGGCGAAGCAGATACTGGTTCAAAAGGTACGCGAAGCGATCCGCGAAAAAGTTTACGACGAATATATCGATCGTAAGGGAGAGCTGATCAACGGCACGGTCAAGCGTTTCGAGCGCGGCGACATGATCATCGATCTCGGAAATAACCTCGAGGCGATCGTTCCGAAACGTGAGCAGTCACGTGGTGAGATGTGGAACCAGGGCGAACGAATTCGCGTCGCGATCGTCGACGTTACCAAAGATCAGAAAGGACAGCAGATCAAAGTTTCCCGAGCCTCGTCAGAGCTGATCAAGCGCTTGTTCGAAATGGAAGTTCCGGAAATTTACGATGATACCGTGGTCATCAAATCCGCGGTCCGCGAGCCGGGTGACAGAGCAAAGATCGCGGTGTCGTCGAATGAAAAGGATGTCGATCCGGTCGGTGCCTGTGTCGGCATGAAAGGGTCGCGCGTGCAGTCGATCATTAAAGAACTGCGTGGCGAAAAGATCGACATCATCGAGTGGTCAGACGAGCCGTCCGTATTCGCCGCGAATGCGCTTTCGCCGGCAAAGGTTTCTCAGGTACGAATTACCGACATCAACAAGCGCAAGATGGAAGTCATCGTCGCTGAAGATCAACTGAGTCTGGCGATCGGTAAGAAGGGGCAGAACGTCCGGTTGGCGACACGCCTTGTCGGTTGGGATATCGACATCGTCAGCGAAGAGAAATTGAAGAAAGAGATCGCCCTTCAGATGGGCAAAATGATGGCATCCGGAGAGGCTGTGCCGCTCTCGGTTCTTGAAGGTGTAACGCCGAATCAGGCTGAGACGCTGGCCGAGAAGGGTATTGAGGATGTCGAAGCTCTGGCCGCTACAACAGTCGATGATCTTGTCGAATACCTTGACGTCAGCCTTGACGAGGCGGAGAAGATCCTGTCGTCGGCAAAAGCGATAGTCGAGGCTCGAAATCAGGAAGTCGAACCGAGTGAGGAAGGCGAAGCGGCAGATGAATCCGGGGAAACTTCTGAAGTCGTTGCGGCTGAAACTCAATCGCAACCCACGGGATCTTCTGCTGAGGCAGAGGACGAACTAACTGTCGGAGCGGGCGAAGAGTCAGGACTGGCGCCGTCGGAAGATGTTGTTGACGAGCAAACAGATGCGACGGCTGAAGTAAGCCCGGATGAACCGATCATCGAAAGCACAGATGAGGCGTCGGCCGAAAACGACGTCGCCGAGGTTGAAGCAGAAGGAAACGTCGAACCCGAGGAAGCCACGGATGAAAATGGCGGCGAAGAATCTGCGGAGTCGAAATAGTTAGGTGCAGCTAGGTGCACGGGCATGCGCGAGACGGGTAATTTTTAGAGACTATTTATGCCGATGGGTAAGAAAATCCGGATTTACGATCTTGCACGAGATCTGAAACAGGACGCCAAGCGCGTGATGGAAGACTTGCGGCGCGAAGGCGCGGATGTCAGTGTTCCTTCCAATTCGGTCAGTATGGAATTGGCCGAGAAGGTGCGTCTTAAGTACTTCCCGAAAACCGAAGTCGCACCGAAGCGAGCGATCAAGATCATCAAGGCCTCCAAGAAGGTCGAAGCCGAACCGGCGACGGAAGAGGTCGCTGAGCTCGCGGAAGTTCCGTTGGCGGAGCCCGTGGAGATAGACGCCCACGAGCCGGTTCCGGTCGAAACCCCGGAAGAAGCGCCTGCCGCGCAGGTTCGAAAGGTCCTGAAGAAGAAAAAGGTTGTCGAAGTGCCGGTCGAGGCCGAAGCAATTCCGCAGCCCGCTGCGACAGAAGAGACGACAATCCCAGCTGAACAAATCGAACCTGATTCGGATGCTCCGGTACTGACATCTGGGACCGAACCAGCAGCAGCACGAGTACTCCGGCCCGGCGGCACCCAGATCAAACAGCTCACTCTGACCCGCGACGCTTTGCAGAAAGGCGTCAAGCCTGGTGAACGGGTTGTCAGCGAAGCTCCGACCCGAACAGGAAAGCTCGATCCGGCAATAACGGACGCCGGCGGCCGCGATCTGCGTGGACGTCGGACGGAGCTGCGAGGTACGCCGGGTGAGACGGCTACGCCGCAAATGAACTACACGCCGCCCGCGGACCAACGTCGCCGTCCCGGCCGTTCGGGTGGGCGCAAAGGTAAGGGAGCCGATGTTAGAGGCGGAAGGTTTGCCGAACGAGATCAAGACGCACCGCGTCTCAGAACCATTGAAGAAAGGGTGCTTGATCAAGTTGGAACGCGGGAGCCGGATGCGTTCAAAGTGGTTCGCCTCGTCGAAGGTGCGACGGTCCGCGAATTCGCGGAGGCCCTCGGAATCACGCCTCGCGATATTGTCCAGCTGCTGATCAAACGCGGAGTCTTCGCGACGTTGAATCAACCAATAGCCGAGAAAATGGCGGTCGAGATGGGAATGGATTTCGGCTACAACCTGAGCTTCGTCCCGTTCGAGGAAATGGTCGTCGAGGAAGAGTTCGAAGAACTAATCGCCGCTGAAGCCGACGACGTCGAAGAATCTCGCCCGCCGGTAGTCACGGTTATGGGCCACGTCGATCACGGAAAAACTTCTTTGCTCGATGCGATCCGCTCGGAGAACGTTGCGGAAGGCGAAGCTGGTGGAATTACTCAGCACATCGGCGCATACAGTGTCTTTGTCACAAATCCCGACAAGCCGGACGAGCAGCGACGGGTCGTTTTCCTCGACACGCCGGGTCACGAAGCATTTACGATGATGCGTGCCCGAGGCGCCAAAGCGACGGACGTCGTGATCCTCGTGGTTGCCGCGGACGACGGAGTCATGCCGCAGACGATCGAGGCGGTCGAGCACTCAAAGGCGGCGGGCGTTCCTATGATCGTGGCGATCAATAAGATCGATAAGCCGGACGCTAATCCCGACAAGGTGAAACAAGGATTAGCCGGACTCGGACTTCAGCCCGTTGATTGGGGCGGCGATGTTGAGATGGTTTCGGTGTCAGCAAAGAAACGCGAAGGTTTGGATACTCTTCTTGAAACTGTTTTGCTTCAGGCGGACATTCTCGATCTGAAAGCGAGCCCGACTCGACGAGCCTCGGGCGTCGTTCTCGAGGCAAAGCTGGATAAAGGACGAGGTTCTGTTGCAACGATTCTTGTGCAGCAGGGAACCATGCACATCGGAGATCCGTTTATCGCCGGTCAATTTTACGGAAAGGTTCGGGCCATGTTCTCCGATACGGGAGCTTCGATAACCGAGGCTCCGCCGGCGACGCCCGTCGAAGTGCTGGGCCTGCAAGGCGTTCCCCAAGCGGGAGATTCGATCCAGGTCGTTGCGGACATCGAACGCGCGCAGGACATCGCGAGCCAGCGTCAGATGTACGCCCGCCAGGCTGCAATGGTGAAGACTACGAAACGCGGTATCGAATCGCTCGGTCAATCCGAGGTCAAGGAGCTGCTCGTAATTCTTAAGGCCGACGTTCAGGGTTCGGTCGAAGTTCTGCGATCGACACTTGAGAAACTCTCGACTGAAAAGGTTAAGGTTCGCGTGATTCGCGCCGGGGTCGGAGCCATCGCCGAGTCCGATGTATTGCTCGCGTCAGCGACGCAGGCCGACGATCTTTCGACGGCGGTTGTCATTATCGGCTTCAACGTCCGACCTGAGGCGCGTGCCGCAGATGTCGCAAAACAGGAAGACGTCGATATTCGTCTGCACTCCATCATCTACAAGGTTGAAGAAGAGATAACGGCCGCGATGATCGGCATGCTCGATGCGATCGAGAAAGAAGTAATTCTCGGCAAGGCTCTGGTCCAGGAAACCTTCAAGGTTTCGAAGATCGGAACGATCGCCGGGTGTCGCGTGACGGACGGCGTGATCAAGCGTCAGGCAAAGGCGCGTTTGATCCGTGACGGCGTGGTCGCGTGGGAAGGTGATATCGCAACTCTGAAACGTTTCAAAGACGACGCCAGCGAGGTGAAGTCGGGATACGAGTGCGGTATCAGTCTCGTTAACTTTAACGACATAAAAGTGGCGGATGAGATCGAGGCTTATATGATCGAGAGGATCGCGGCCACGGAACTTTGATAGTGAATCGTGAATAGTAAATCGTAAATAGTGAACAGCCGTCGAAAAGCTGAACTATTTACCATTCACGATTTACTATTTACCAGGTGTTATGCGTCGACCGGAAAGATTAGCCGAATCCTTGCGCGAAGAGATCGCCGAAGTCGTTGGTTTTGAACTCGACGACCCACGGGTTGAGATGGTCACCGTTACCGAAGTTAGCGTTGCTGACGATCTGCGTGACGCGAAAGTTTATGTGTTGATCGACGGCAGCGAGGACGAGATCAAGAACGCTTTGAAAGCGCTGCAGAATGCGGCGATTTTTGTCAGACAGCAAGTAGCCATGAACTTGAGTATGCGATTTGCTCCCCATCTGCATTTTGTCCGCGATTCGGCGGAAGAAAATGCGTCGCGTATAAGCTCGATCTTGAGCGATCTGACGAGCAAGGGCGATATTAATGAGAAGGAAGCGAGTGAATAGTGAATCGTGAATAGTAAATTAGTTCGACGCATCGACTATTCACTATTCACGATTCACGATTCACTTCACAAAGAGTGTTAAGTCAAGTAGTAGAGTTAATTGAAAATAAGAATAAATTTGGCATCACGACGCACGTCAAACCTGACGGTGACGGCGTGGGCTCGTCTCTCGGATTATGCTGGCTCCTGCGTTCGCTGGGAAAGTCTGCCGAGGTTATTGTGCGGGGTGATATTCCGCCTTCATATCGCAATTTACCGGGCGCCGATGCGATCAGGGATGTCGAGACGCTCGATGGTGAGTACGACGCGGTTTTTGTGATCGAATGCTCGGACCTTGCGCGTCCCGGCATCAAAGGCCTCGAAAATCAGTTCACTGTCAATATCGACCATCACGCGACAAGCGCACATTTCGGATCTATAAACTGGATCGATTCCACCGCCTCTGCGGTCGGCGAGATGATCTATAACCTCTGCAAAGCGATCGGCGGCCGCGTAACGCGTGAGATCGCCGAATGCGTCTACATGGCGCTCGTCACAGACACCGGTTCATTTCACTTTTCCAATACGACAGAACGGACGCTGAAGGTCGCGTCGGAGCTGATCAAAGCTGGAGCAAAACCCGCCGAAATTTCTGAGGCCGTCTACAACAATTATCCCTGGTCCCGGATCGAGTTGATGCGGCAGGTGCTTTCCACCGTGAAACGGGATGGATCCGGACAAGTCGCTACACTTCGGCAGACTCTGGCAATGCGGGAGAACGCCGAAGCCATAGACGGTGACAACAACGGTTTTGTGAATATTCCGCTTGCCGCCCGCGATGTGCTCGCCGTCGTTTACATGCGCGAGACTGATAAGGATCGATATCGCGTCAGCTTGCGGTCGAAGGGCGACATCAACGTCGCCCGGGTCGCAGAAAAGTTTGGCGGAGGCGGTCATCGTAACGCGGCCGGGCTGCAGATCGAAGGCGTGTGGGACGAGAAGGAAAGCGAGCTCGTTGCCGCAGTGAAGGAAGCCGTGGATAAATCCCACGAAACCTGGGCCGGGGATATTACAGTTACGCCAGACGTCCTGTAGCCAAAAAACGAGTCCACCAGTTGAGTGAGCGAGCGATTTAGTGAGGGTCAGTACCACCTGGGCAAGTGCGGGTGGCGTGGCGCCCAGGACAAGATCAAGTAAGTATTACCCGACTTTAGACCGCCCTCTTACGCAAGTGGTACTGACTGTTTTATCACCTTGACCTGAGAATGCCCGAATCAAAAGAAAAACGATACAAGTGGCGACGCGAAGACTATCGCGAAAACACCAAAGGCCTCCTGATGGTGAATACCGGTGACGGCAAAGGGAAAACGACCGCTGCCCTGGGTGTTCTTCTTCGTGCGGCCGGACGCGAGATGAAATGCTGTCTCGTCCAGTTCATGAAATCGAAAAACGACCGTTACGGTGAGCACGAATCGCTCGAGACGCTTGGTGTTGAAGTTCATACGATGGGAGACGGATTTACGTGGGACACGAATGACCGAGCCGCGGACATTAAGACGTCGGAAGAGACCTGGGCACTATGCGTCGAGAAAATGCGCAGCGGTGATTACGATCTTCTGGTTTTCGATGAAATCGTTTACGTTCTGGATTATAAATTTCTGGACGTCGGTAAAGTGCTTGCTGAAATAAGTGCTGTACGGGAGACTCAGCCGCACCTGCACATAATAATGACGGGCCGTAACGCTCCTGCCGAACTCGTCGCGGCCGCCGATCTCGTTACTGAAATGAAAGAGATCAAACATCCGTTTCATGCTGGTATCTACGCGCAGCAGGGAATTGAGTTTTAATTCAGCGTCCGCCTGCTGGCAGTCTCTGCTCTTACCCGAAGCCGTCTGAAGGCGTGATTCAAAACATGAAAGCCAAAGTTGAACGTCGAAAACCTCAAGGCATTCTCGATTATGTTTCGCTCGCCGTTACTACGTTTGGTGTCGGCTATCTTCCTATAGCACCCGGAACGTACGGTTCGCTCGTCGGGGTTGGATTCTACGCGCTGCTCGCTTCGACATTCAGTGCATTTCGTTACTCGGTGGCACCCGGCTCACCGGAAACGATCGTCGCCGCGATCCATGCCATCATTCTTATCGCATTTCTCGTATTCATTCTCCTTGGCATATGGGCCGCGAGTCGATCGATCGAATTACTTGGCAACAGCGATCCACCCCAGGCAGTCGTCGACGAAGTCATCGGCCAACTCGTTGTCTTTCTTTTCATCCCGTTTACGTCTTCATGGCTACTGATCGGAGCAGGTTTTCTTTTTTTTCGCATATTCGACATCTGGAAGCCCTACCCGATCGATAATCTGCAATCTCTTCCCGGCGGCATCGGGATTTGTGCCGATGACCTGCTGGCTGGCGTGTATGCCGGAGTTTGTCTCGCTACCGTCTACGCTATAAGTTTATCGTTATGATCCTTAATGTATTACCGGGCGACGCGACGCTGGGCGCTTTTATGGATAGCGGTATAGAAGGTGAGATCGCGGTTTGTCGGGAGTGTCTGGTAGTTGGTGATCTTTCGGGCTCAACGTTGCCCGAGTTCTGGGAGAACCGTGCTCGATTCCTCGCCGGCGAGTATCCCGACGCAAGCGGTGACTATCACGAAACTGTTGTTCGCGAGTTTGCGAAGCTCGCCGCGCCGGGATCAGATTCTCAGATAAATCTCTGGTTCGAGTACGACTTGTTCTGCCAGACAAACATGTGGTTTTGTTTGAGTCTACTCGCGGAATCGACAGCCGATATTTTTCGCGTCGCCCCAGTCAAATTATCGGACGAGAATGTGTGGGAGGGATTCGGAGCTCTCACACCGCACGATCTGAAAGAATGCTTTGACTCTCGCGTGAAATTGTCGCCGGACGATATACGACTGGGTTCAGATCTTTGGTCGGCATACCGGATCAACGATCATCTCCAACTTGAAGCGCTGTCGATGATCGAATCTCCGGCCTTCCCAAAGCTTCGCGAAGTCTGTGCTGCGGCGCCCGAAAAAGAAGCTGGTGCGAGGAAGATCGTCGGTGAGATCATCAGTAACGGCGTATCAGAATTTGATGAGGTCTTTCGCAACTTCAAAGCAAGGGCCGGAGTGTATGGCTATGGAGACGCGCAAGTGAAAAAGATCTGGCAGGGCTTACTCGTCTAATTTCGCGCTTTCAGGTATGGCTACCGCGTCTTTCTGTAATATCCAGCCGCGACGCCAGAAGTAAACGAGCAATATCAGGGTCACAACAAACATCACCGCAAGCGTCAGAAAATAACCATTTCGACTCTTCAATTCCGGCATGTTGTCAAAATTCATCCCGTAAATGCCGGCTATCAGCGACAGAGGCAGGATTATCGCGGACACTACAGCGAGGGTTTTCATCACCTCGTTGGTCTTCGTCGCGATAACGGAGAAATGAATGTCAAAGAGTCCGCCGACGAGGTCGCGGTAGCTCTCGGCAAGGTCGGAGATGCGTTGTAGATGATCGTGTACGTCGCGAAAGAACGGAAGAATATGCGACGGTATCTGCGGAAACTCTCCGTGCGACATTCGATACAGCACGTCGAGCTGTCGGGCCGAGATCCTTCGGAGCCGGGCTACGCTACGGCGCAGGTCCATAAGCTCCTCCAGAATCCCGCTGCCGCTTCTCATCCGAAGCACCCGCTCTTCAAGCTCGTTTATGGCGTCGTCGAAGTCATCGACGATGGGCATGTATAGATCGACAAGGTGATCGAGGATCTGGTGCAGCAGATATGCCGACCCTCGGCTGCAGGCGAACGTGCTGCCGCGCAACTGTTGCTTGACGGCTTTGATACTGCGAAACCTTTCCTTGTGAAATGTGACGACAAAGTTCTCTCCGAGATATGCGTCGAGCTCTTTTGTTACGAAATTCGAAGAGCTTGTCTCGTCCGGCTTGACGCCGTGGACGATGAAAAACAAGTAGTCCGGAAACGCTTCGATCTTTGGCTGGTTCCTTGTCTCGATCGAATCCTCGACCGTCAGATGATGGAACTTGAAAGTGTTCGTCAGGATGTCGACAGACTGTTCGACCTGTTCAGGCGTCTCCCCGAGCAGATCGATCCAAAGGACGTTCGTTTTGTCAGCGAGCAACTCGGGCAGTTGATCGGGCGAGATGCCTTCCTCAACGGTCTCACATCCTTTTCTATAAACGAAAATTTCCATGATAAGTGCGTCGGTGGTGCAGCGATTCAAGGTCAGCAAACAAATAATACCTATGCTAATCTTGGACGGCAACCTATGGCAGAACACAACGTTACAC
>JBDTWZ010000004.1:0-44891 GCA_040006435.1 Acidobacteriota bacterium | reverse complement strand
TTCCGCGAATGCCGTAACGCTGCGGGACGTTCATGTTCTCATCGACATTCATCTTGAAGAAACCGGCCTTTTCACCGTACTCTTCTGCCACAGCCTCGACCGACGGGGCGATCATGCGACAAGGTCCGCACCATTCCGCCCAAAAGTCCACTAATATCGGTCTGTCCGCTCCCAAAACATCTTTCTCAAAATTACTATCAGTTATTTCCTTTGCAAAGTTCGCCATTATAGAGATCTCCTATGTATTGCACGTAAATTATAGCGAATCGTTATCGAACCCACAAAATCGCTAGTTTAAAACGCCGCTTCAGCTAAAAAATATTCCACGGGACCAAGCTTCTAACCCGCAGCCTCGGAACGAACAAGAGTCGCTGTGAGATTAATAGGCGTCGCGGCAAGTGCCTTACTTATCGGGCAGCCTTTCTTGACGTTCTCGGCGATAGTATGAAATTCGGCATCGTCGATACCGTCTATTGTCGCGCTCGCCGCGAGATCGATCCGGTTTATCTTGAATCCGCCTTCGTCCTTCGCTAAGAAGACCTTCGCCTCGGCTTTCACCGAGCGCGCCGGCTTACCTTCTTTTTCGAGGGTCGCGTTCAGTGCCATTGCGTAACATCCCGCCAGCGCCGCTCCGAGCAGCTCTTCCGGATTTGTTCCCGGTTCTTCACCCATACGCGTCGCGAACGAGAAAGCTCCTTCAAATAATCCGCTTCCCAGTGCGAGTTTTCCAGAGCCCTCTGTCAGACTCCCGTTCCATTCAGCTGTTGCTTTTCTTTCTGCCATAATTTTTTCCTCTTTAACTAACTAACGCGTAAAACGTCCTTAACTTAATTTCGAAAATCGTATACCAGCGAATCCGTGACGAACCGCGGATTATTCGTGAGGTGCGGATAGTGCTTATCAAGCTCATCGAGAAACATCTGGTACGGCATATCATCGAATGCTCCGTAATCGTGCAGATACTCCATAAACACGTTTCCGGCCCGATCGTACTCCTGAAAGATCGCGTCGCTCTTGCCGTCAAACTCGATCGGATCGACACCAAGAAAATCGCACAGCCTCTTATTAAATGCCGGCGTCGCCTTGACCCATTTCCGGTCGAGATACATTTCCGCGGCTCCATGAAAAACAAGGTAATCTTTCTCGAGCGCCTTGGCCAACCTTTCAGTAGCAATATGGTTGCGAACGATATAAAAACTCAGTCGCGAAGGAATTCCAACAGCCCGTGCGGCAGCCGCGAGCAAGAGAGCTTTCTCAACACAGTACCCTCGAGTTTTTGTCAGAAGGACACTCGCCTTCATTGCCTGACGCCTGAGATCCAGCACATAAGGATCGTACTGAAATCCGTCGCGCACGGCGTAATAGAGCTGGACGGCACGCTCGACGTCGCTCGACGCCTCACGCGTATTCCGTTCCGCGTATTCGCGGACACTCACGTGATCGCTGTCGAGAAATTCAGTTGGCTTCAAAAACTTTTCCATCAACCGACCTTTACCACAACTTTCCCAAAATGCGAGCCGCTCTGCATATGTAGCATCGCCTTTCGCGCCTGGTCGAAATCGAAAACCTTATCGATCACCGGTTTCATGTTTGCGACCGTGATCGCCTTGGTCATATCTTCAAACATTTGGCGCGAACCTACGAAGATCCCCTGCAGTCTAACCGCTTTCATAAAAACCGTGATGGGGTTGAAATCGCCGGGGCCCGTGAGTGCTCCGATCATCGCAACGTGGCCGCCCAGCCGGACCGCGTTCAGAGATTTTCCCAGTGTACCGGAACCGCCGACCTCGACCACATGATCGACTCCGTTCTTATCAGTGAGCTCAAGAACCGCCGTGTCCCAATCTTCACGAGCCCGATAATTGACGATTTCGTCCGCACCGAGCTCTTTCAACTTTTCAATCTTCTCTTCGCTACCCGTTGTCGCAATTACCCGAGCTCCGAAAAGCTTCGCAAATTGAACGGCAAAGATAGAAACACCCCCGGTCCCAAGTGTGAGCACCGTGTCGCCGGCCTTCAGTTTGCCGGAAACGGAAAGGGCGTTCCACGCAGTAACCGCCGCACACGGCAGCGTCGATGCTTCGTCGTACGAAAGGTGTTCGGGGATCCGGACAAGGCTCTCTTCATCGAATGCACCAAATTCTCGGAGCACGCCGTCCCATTGCGAACCGGCGCCCAATGAGCTCCGCCGTTTCTCCTCACTTGTGTCTCCATCTAGCCACCGTTGCGCGAAGATCGGCATCACTCGATCACCCACCTTCCATTTCGTCACGCGTGCTCCCACCGCGGCGACCTCACCAGCACCGTCAGACAATGGAACGGCGGGCAGCTTCATTCGCGGATTGTACGTCCCGCTCGCGACCATAAGGTCACGGTAATTAAGAGATGCTGCTCGAAATCTAACGAGCACCTCATTCGCCTTAGGCTCTGGCGCTTCACCCTCGATCAGCGAAAGGTTCTCAATGCCAAATTGTTTAATCTCGTATGCCTTCATAAAAAGGTCTCGCAAAAATTGTGACCGTTGTGAAAAATGTCAGGAAGAATTTTCACGCCCCTCGACAAGTTCGCGGGAACGTATTACCTATTTTTCCTGGATGTCTTGAGATCAAGTTTCATAACGACGTTATCTCTGATCAAGTCGTCGGCCTTGCCCGCGTACGCGATACCGAAATCCTTTCGGTTGATCGAGAACTCGGCATCGACTAACACCTTGTCCGGCGTGATCGCGATCGTCGCCGGAAACGTGACGGATTTTTTCACACCGCGCAGGTCCAGATCCCCGGTAACCGTGAAATTGTTCGCGCTCTGTTCTGCGTCGGCAACGATTTTGGTCGAAGCAAAGGAAGCCTTCGGAAATTTCTCGGTCTCAAAGAAGTCGCCAGTCTGAAGATGTTTCGTCAGACCGTCTGCGTCTGTGAATACCGAAGAGGTTTCGATGTCAATTCGGACACTGCTTTCCTCGGGCTTGCCGTTTACAAGATCGATGGCACCCGAAAACTGATTGAAACCGCCCTCGTGTGATCCCGTCACCTTGGAACCAGTGAAAAGGACTTTCGAATTCTCAGGATTCAGCACGAGGCTCTCACCCTTCGCGGGCACCTCGGCCACCGCCGAAGAAAACGCCGCAGGTGTCGACGCGTTACCGGTCAGTGCCTTTGCCTTGTTCGCGGCCGGATCTTCGCACGCAACAAGGAAACCTGAAAACAATAAAATTGCCAAACTAAAGTTTTTCATAAACATTTTCCTCGACAGATTTATTTCTTACAGTACTTCTACTGCATTACGCGGCGAAGCATCAACCCGGCCCGCAAAAGCCACGGATAAAATTGCATCAGGCCGGACGTCCAACTAAGGAGGAAACCCGGCGGCTCGATAATCGAGCCCGTGACACAGTTTATAAATTCTCTCGACATAAAAACCTTCCCTTCGTTCAACAACTTCCCTCGCTCGATAAAACCGGTTCTAAATTCGTTCGATCAATTCGCTCTTAGGTTTTCGAACCTTAGGCAGTGGAGCCAACCAATCGTTTTCCGCATCACGGTAACCTACTGCGGCCAGAACCACCGAAGAATAACCGCTCAGCCCTAACACCTTATCTACCTTCTCCGGATCAAACCCCTCCATCGGCGTTGCGTCGATGTCGAGAAGCGCGGCCGTTTCAAGTAGGAATCCGAGAGCTATATAAGCCTGACGTGAATTCCAGGTTTCAACATAGCCGCCTTCAATAGCCTTCTTCACCGTACCTTTCACCGAACTCTCGAGACCGGCCAGCGATTCCCGACTTTGGTCGCGAACTTCCGCGATGCCGCCGACAAATTGATCGATGTCTTCTTCCGTCAGTGTCCGCTTGTAAGCAAATACCAGGAGGTGCGATGCGTCGGTGATGGCGGACTGGCCGTATGCCGCGGGCTTCAGATCTTCGCGCACTGCCGGATCCGTAATAACAAAGATCTTGTAAGGCTGGATTCCGAAACTCGACGGAGTAAGCAGCATCGCGTCCTCTAAGAATCGAAAATCTGCTTCCGAAACTTTTTTCGTCGGATCATACGCCTTAGTCGCGTAGCGCCAATTCAACCTGTCTAAAATCGACTCGCCTCGCGAAAGCTCTAAAACTGCTGCCTGTGTTCTCATTGCCCGTTCCCCTACTTTTGTAACCATTTCTGATACAAATACTGTTAAAAAAATTTATGCCGTTCCCTGTTCGACCATCTCAAAGACGTTTTGCAGAGTATAGCGGGACAATTTTTCCGCTATCCCCTTGTCGATCTCGCGCTGAATGCAACCGAGCACGGCTTCGATGTTCTTGCCTATAGGACAATCCTTGCTCGGCGACTTCGCGTGGAGAGCAAAGACTTCTCCACAATTGATCGCCTTGTAGATCTCTGAGAGATTTATCTCGTTCGGGCGTCTCGCCAGCCGAGATCCGCCATTCGCTCCGGTTTGTGAAATAACCAACTTCGCCTGATTTAACTGGCCCAAAAGCCTCCTCACAACGACAGCATTCGTATTAACGCTGGCCGCAAGATAGCCGGATTTGAGATTCTCATCCTTTGATCGAGCAAGCATCGCTAGCACGTGGACCGCCATTGAAAATTGACTGTTTGCCGCCATTACTGTAACAAGATTAGTTACAAATTAATCATTTGTCAACCCCGCTCGTCAGGCAATGCGTTTCGGGCTATCGTCAACGTCGCCATTGGACCACTGTTCGTATCCGGCGGCTCCTCGACAGGTGCTCCTGGATTGACGTCCGGTGGAACGGGTATTACATCAGTGTCGCTTTTGCGTTCGATGTCCTGCGAGTCGTTCTTTCGGTTGTTCGTGGGATCGGCGTTTCCGAAAGGTTCTGCGTCAGGAGTATATGAATTGACGTCCGGGTTCTGTGTTCGTTGCGAGTTGGTCATGCTGCTGTGGCCTCCTTTCTGCTGACTATTCTGCTGCGGCAAGACCCGTGCCTTAGCAAAGCGTAACAATTTAGAACATTATTTCCTGATCACGGCGAGCTCGTTGAGCGACTCGTCCGAAATGATCTGAAATTGGCGTATCGGGCGCCCAGCATCCAGACTACTTGCTGTAAGGGTGTCGCAAATGATTATCGAAGCGCTGTCGATCGCACTCTTCCAGCCGTCGTTCTCTGTAGATCGAACGATCAGGCTTCCCGGATCGATCTTCGCCGCGAGAAGTATTATCCGTGCAAAGTTGAGAAACCCGTCCCACCCTGAAACAACGGCGACGATCTCATCGGGAGCGGGCCGATCCTGACCGGACATCGCAGCTGAGACGGAACGGCCTTTCAGATAGACGCAGCGTTGCCCGCCATTCAAATGCGGCTCGATCTTTGGCTTCTCGTCGAGCATCGCAGCCAGTGTCGCGCCGGCCGGAACGCGGCCGCCGATGTATTCTTCGAGGCTGACCCCCTTCGCTTTCGGAAAGCGCTCGGAAAGCTCGTGAAGAAGTATCTGCCGAAGGGCCGTGTCGGACTCAACTACGATTATCTCGTCTGAAGTTGACGACGGGCGAGGGGTGATCACCATCCCGATAACTTCGCTTTCACTAAAGCCCAGCGACTTTGCAGATTCGAAAAAGTCTTGGATCAGGTGTTCTAACTTTCTGGTACCTTCAATACGCTCGCTCGCAGACTCGGCAACATAGAAACCACTTCCCTTCTTAAACTCAAGAAGCTTTTGATCGACGAGTTTTTGATACGCCGAGCCGACGGTGTTCGCATGAAGATCACACCGCCGGGCGATCTCACGTGTGCTCGGAAGTTTTTCGCCGACAGAAAGGTCACCGGCGGCGATGGCGAGCGTTATTTGGGCAATCAGCTGCTCCCGCACCGCCACTTCAGAGTTTTTCGAAATCCAGATCTTCACTGCAGAAATAATAGATAAGCATCCGCCGCTTATCAAACCGCATCTTCCGGAGGGAATACCCTTCCAGCGGCGTATCCTGCCCAAGTAACGTCCTCACTCACGCCGTTAATCGTCGAGACCGCAAATCGATCCACTCAAGTTTGGATAGGTTCGATGATGATTATGGGCGCAAAAAAGCCGGAGTCGATAGCCCCGGCTTTTTCAATTCAACGCCTCGGGAACCTACTTCGTACCCGACTGCGGAAGCCTTATCTCACGACCGGCTCCGAGAACCGAGTTCGGCAAAAGACCATTGTACTTTGCTACTTCGACCGGATCGAGGTTGTGACGAGTCGCAAGCTTTGCAACGGTGTCACCCGCCTGAGCCTTAACGATCTGGACCGATTTCGCAGACGCGCTTCCCTGACTGGTCGGACGCGAATAAGCGATCGTACTGACCCTGTTTCCGCTCACCGGCACAAACACTTTACCTTTAGGTTCCCTCATTCCGGGATTCGCGGCCATGAGATCGTCGACGCTGACACCTGTGCGGTTCGAAACCGTCTGCCATGTCTCGCCAATGACCGAATTCGCAAGATTAGTATTATTGATCTTTGACGCCGGCATTCGCTTGAACACAGCGACGACGTCATTCGCCTTGCCGGCGGGTACATTGATTATGTAGGGCTCGGGCGGCGTCATATTGCTGCGTAGGTGCGGATTCAGATATCTGAGATATTGAATACTCGTGTCCGACGCTTGAGCAAGGATAGTCAGGTTCGTCGACGCCGGTACGCGAATACGGTCGTATCGCAGCGGCTGAGCGGGACGAACGTGACCAAACCCGTATTGGGTCGGATTGTTGGCGATCAGAATCGTGGCCAGAATATTCGGAACGTAGTTACGGGTTTCCTGGGGCAGGTACGGATAAGCCGCCCAGAAATTGGAGACTCCCGCTCGGCGGATCGCACGGTCGACATTACCTTCGCCGCAGTTATAAGCCGCCATTCCGAGTTCCCAGTTTCCGTAACGATTAAACAAGAATTTTAGATAACGTGCCGAGGCTCGTGTTGCTTCGTCAAAACTGTTCCGTTCATCGACATGAGCCGTACGTCGGAGCCCAAAGCGCAAACCAGTTCCGGGAATAAACTGCCAGAGGCCAGATGCGGCCGCCCACGACATTGCCGTGGGTTTCCAACTGCTTTCAACCTGGCCGAGCCAAGCCACATTCTCCGGAATTCCTTCTTCGCGGAAAATGCGGCGGGCCATAGTCATGAACATCCCCGAGCGGTAAAGCCCGACTTCCATCGTTCCGCGTCCGCGGCCGCGATAGTAGTTGATGTACTGCTGGATCATCGGATGGACCTGGAAAGAGAAACCGAGCGACTTGTTCGCGACAGCGTATTGAATGTACTGATACTGTGCTTGCGCTATCGGGTTGTTCTCGACATCCTGCTCGTCAGTCGTAAGCTCGAGCCTCGAAAGTTCATCGAGAGGCGACGGTTCGAATTCCTGCGAGTTAAATCCCACTGTCGAGTCGATCGCCACGCGGGCGGACTTTCCTCCGGCTGTAGCCAGGATCGCCGATTCGTTAACGTTCTTCTGGGTCGGCTTTACTGTCGCGACCACGGCATCGGCAAGCTTGAAATCCTCGTCGTTCCAGCGCCATCCGCAGGATGCCGAAAGAGTCCGCAACTGGGGCGGTTTAGATTCAGACGGAAACTCCATCAAGTAGATCGTCTCGATCAACTGGGAATAACACGACTGTAGCCTCTGGTCCTTCTGAATATTTAGCGTGGAATAAAGGAAAACTTCGACCGACTTATCGAACTTCGTCCCCGACTCGGAACGCTGATTTGATTTCAGCGCCATCAAACCGTCGCGAAAATGGCGGCCGGAATCTTCGAGAACTTTATTTACCTGGTCCTGAGCCTTTTCGATCTCGGGCGTCTGGCCGAAGGCGAATGAAGCGAGCGCTAAAATTATGAGTGCAGATGTACTGAAACCCTTGTATATGGCAGTTTTCATTAAAATTCGTCTATTCTTCGTATGTATCAACTTAAGGGTTAGGGCGAACAAAAAACGACCTAAATGATTGTAACGCAACAATTCTCAAACGCCGACAATCAAAAAAAGTTCCTTTTGATGACGGTTCCGTAGGACAGGAAACCGTTTCAAACGTACCATATGAAGCAATGCCGGTCAACGTTTTGCGGCTTTTGCTGCCAATTTCGGCTTAAGCAGAGCCTCTTCGAAAACCTGACGCACATGCTCAACAAAGACAAACTTCAAATCGTCGCGTACTTCCTGAGGCAAATCCTCCAGATCGCGGCGGTTTGGCTCCGGGAGAATCACCGTTTTTATCTTGGCACGCCTTGCCGCAAGCAACTTTTCTTTGACTCCGCCTACCGGCAGGACGTTGCCCCTTAAGGTGATCTCGCCGGTCATCGCGACGTCTTTGCGAACGGCTCGCTGGGCGAGGACCGAAACCAGAGCAGTTGCCATTGTGATCCCGGCTGATGGTCCGTCCTTCGGAATCGCTCCCTCGGGCAAGTGAATGTGAATATCGAACTTCTCGAGCACATCTTCATCGATGCCCAGTTCTTTTGACCGTGCCTTTGCATAGGAAAACGCCGCTTGTGCCGACTCGATCATCACATCGCCAAGTTGCCCGGTCAGCATCAACTTGCCCTTACCCTTCGTCTTGAGAGCCTCGATGAAGAGGATGTCGCCGCCCACCGCGGTCCACGCGAGGCCGGTAACGGTTCCGATGACATCCTTCTTCAGGGCACTTTCATTAAAGATCTTTGGCTGACGCAGAAAATCCTTCAGGTTTTCGACTGTCACGCGTACAGGATTGAACTCGCCTTCAGTCTCGGCCTTCCGTCTCGCAACTTTGCGACACACTTTGCCGATCTCACGCTCGAGCTGTCGCAAGCCGGCCTCGCGTGTGTATTCGCTGACGATCTTTCCAAGAGCACGGCGGTCGAAGCGAACGTCTTCTTTCTCGAGGCCATTCTCATCGATCTGCTTTGGAACAAGATGTCGCCGGGCAATCTCCAGTTTCTCTTCCTCGGTATACCCCGAAAGCGAGATGATCTCCATCCGGTCGCGAAGAGCCGGCTGAATGGTATCCAATACGTTCGCCGTCGTCATGAACATCACATTCGAGAGATCAAACGTCACCCCGAGATAGTTGTCGCGAAAGCTGGAATTTTGTTCGGGATCGAGCACTTCAAGCAGTGCACTCGACGGATCGCCTCGAAAATCAGCCCCAACCTTATCGATCTCATCCAGCATGATCAACGGATTATTCGTGGCCGCCTGCTGGATCGCCTGGATGATGCGTCCGGGCATCGCCCCCACGTATGTCCGTCGATGGCCGCGAATTTCCGCTTCGTCGTGCAAACCGCCGAGTGAGAGTCGAACGAATTTCCTGTTCAATGCTCGCGCAACCGAGCGGCCGAGCGATGTCTTACCGACGCCGGGAGGTCCCACCAGACACAGGATCGAGCCTTTCGGCTTTTCCATCAGCGTTCGGACTGCAAGGGCTTCGATAATTCTCTCTTTGACGCGGTCAAGTCCGTAGTGGTCATCGTTCAGGATCCGCTCGGCCTTCTTGAGATTCAAATTGTCTTTCGACTGTTTCGACCATGGAAGGTCGGTCATGATATCAAGCCAGTTCCGAAGCGTCGCAGTCTCGGCCGTGTCCGGATGCATGCGTTCAAGCTTTTTCAGCTGCCGCAGCGCTTCCTCCTCGGCGTTCTCCGGCATTTTGATCTTTAGGATCTTATTTCGATAAGACTCGACTTCTTCGAAAAGCTCGTTGCCCTCGCCCAGCTCACCCTGGATCGCTTTTAGCTGCTGGCGTAGGAAATATTCGCGCTGCGACCGATCGATATCGGCGCGAGCCTGCGTGTTGATTTCCTGCTGGACAGTAAGGACGTCGATCTCCTTGCTTAGGAGATCGTTCACACGCCTAAGGCGTTGGACCGGCTCGAAAATATTCAGTACGCTCTGCGCATCCTCGACTTTTAGTTCAAGATTCGAAGCAGAAAGGTCGGCCAACCGGCCGGCGTCGTCGAGATTCGCAATGATCGCCAGAACTTCGGGCGAGATGTTCTTACCGAGCGAAGCCGCCCGTTCCATCGAGCCGCGTACGTTGCGGACGAGGGCTTCGACTTCAAGCGAGTTTTCGGGCGCGAGGGGCTCGGAGACGGGAGTAATGTGTACTTTGACGTAATCGCCCTTGGCATTGACGGAATCGACGCGCGTTCGTGACAAGCCTTGAATAAGGATCCGAATTCTTCCGTCTGGCAGCTTCAGCATTCGCATGATTATCGCTACCGTGCCTACCTCGTAAAGATCTTCCTGCTCCGGGTCTTCTTTGTTGACGTCCTTTTGCGAAACCAGCACGATCATCCGGCTTTCCTTCAGCGCTTCTTCGACCGCCTTGATGGATTTGTCGCGCGAGACAAATAGAGGAACGATCATGAACGGATAGATGACGATGTCGCGCAAGGGTAGAGCCGGCAGTTCCGGTGGAATCTGTATCATCGGCTCGATCGCTTCGGACTCGGCTAGCGCGACCGGGAAATCTTCAATATCGACCATAACGAATTATGTTATGCGCAATGGCCGGAGTGAGCAAGGATGTAAGGGAAACCGGTGTCAGCGCTCGGAGGAAGAGAGAAGTCGCAAGATAAACTTGCGGTGGTCGACTGTAATATCTGTGAATTCGACTCCAAAGCCAACACCTTCGAGGATGTAAGCGACGGTGCCCCTGAATTGCATTGACTCACCATTAATGGCCAGGATGCGCAGATTGAGCGGTTCGCCGACCGGAATTTGCGCGATCGTATCTATGTAGCAACCACCCGAGCTGATATCGCTGATCCGCGCGGAACGTTTTCCCGAGGCAAACTCCAGCTCGACTTCTTGAAGGTAGGAGTAACGATCTTCTTTCCTAGCCATACTTTTTTTTCGCAGACGCTCGGCGGGGGGCAAGATAGTTTGAGTATAACCGCTATAGGTGGTAGATGTGTGCTTTTTTTTCCGTGGGCGACAAAGAATCCGGTGATTCAGCGTAGGATACTCTTTTTTGTTTTCTTATGCTTCTTTACCGGAGTCCGCGCCCGCACCAGATCTTTGAGCTCGGTCATGAATGCCGAAACGTCTTCGAACTCGAGATAAACCGAAGCGAACCGGACGTACGCGATCTTATCGAGGGCCTTCAGACGGCGCATTATTATTTTTCCGATCTCGCTGGTCGGTATTTCGCGATCGCTGGAATCCTGCAATTCTTTTTCGATCTCGTCGACGATGGTTTCAAGTTGCGTCATGGAGATCGGCCGTTTCTCGCAGGCACGCAGCAGTCCCGCGAGAACCTTGTTTCGATCAAAGCTCTCCCTCTTTCCGTCCTTCTTTACGACCATATAAGGAATCTGGTCGATACGCTCGTACGAAGTAAAACGACGGCCGCACTCGAGGCATTCCCGCCGTCGCCTGATCGAGTCGCCATCCTTAGCCTCGCGAGAATCAACTACCTTGTCTTCGATGTGTCCGCAGAATGGGCAGCGCATTTTTCAGTGAAATACGGAGAGTGCAAAAACGGAAAGCTGCTTATTGTCCATTTTCCGTTTTCAATTGTCCATTATTATTGGGAGAGTCTGATTCGATCTCTTCGACAGCGTGTTCGCTCGAGAGCAGGCTGCGAAACCGCTCAATACTTATATCGCCGTGCAGAAAATAATACAAACCGAAAAACAGGGCCGGCGCGAAATACACCAGGTGCATCGCGATCGAAACAGCGGCGGCATCTTCAGGACGCATATCGTTTCGTAGAAACATCAGGCTGGCCGCGGTCGCGGTATGAAATGCACCGGCGGCACCGCCCGGGGTTGGGATCACCGAGCTCACAGCGGCGATACCCATAATAACGATCGAGTCGCTGAACGTGAACGGCAAGTCGAATGCCTGGAGCACGAGCCAGGTGGGCACTGAGATCGCCAGCCATAACATAAACGACCAGAACGAAACGAGCAACATTTCGCGCCAGTCCTTGAGTATCTCGAGTGCGCCTGACAGTTTTTCCAGAATGCTGAGGAGAATTCGTCGAATGCGTTTCGGAATGGAATCCCTGTCAGTAACTCGACCCACCCATGCGATCACCCTGGGAGAAATTCGCTGGTAGACGACCAGCGCGAGAAACCCGAGAATCACTGCTCCAAGCAATGCATAGCCGACCGTCTCGACGTACTGGAAATCCGCTTCACGACCGACGGGAGGCTCGAACCACACCAGGTTGACGGCAAAGAAACATGCGAGGGCCGCAAGATCGAATATACGTTCGAGGCCCAGCGTCACAAGCGCCGTCGACGGTCGTACACGTGGATCTCGCATCGGGAGCCACATCGGCCTGACGATCTCGCCAGCGCGTCCGATCAGGAAGATGGCGGCAAAACCGACGGTAGTGGTTGCAAACAGCTCTTTTAAACTGGACTGAGTTAGGGGTTCAAGAAGAACTCGCCACCTGATCGCCCGAAGCAGATATCCGAACGCGATGATCGCCGCGCCCGTAGCCAGATACCAGGGGTTCGCCTGGCTAAGGCTGTGACCGACCTCCAGCCAGTTTAGATTGCGCACAAAAAACCAGATCAGGAGTGCAGCAAATAAGAATAAAAGGATGAACTTTACGTGCTTTCGCAAATCTATATACTTCCGCAGTTTGAGATAAAGAGAAAACGATACCGCATCAATCCCGGAAACGCGAGTGTGACGAGTCCGCGAGGGCGGCATAGAGCGATCCAGCTGATACCTACATTGTCGGAACTTTCGCGGATTTGGTATCGTAAGCTTGCATTGACAAGGTGGGCTGTTACAGCATTTCTCGCGGAGATACGGGCATTTGGAAGCTTTAAAGGCTGCAGTAGAAACAAACGGTGCGGAACTCGTGCGAAGGGCGCGGGCGGGCGACGGCGTGGCGTGGGAAGAGATCGTGCAGGCGTTCTCGCGACGGATATTTAATCTCGCATACCGATTTACATCCAATCCAGACGCCGCCGAAGACCTGACGCAGGAGGTCTTCATCCGAATCTACCGAACGCTCAACCAATACGACTCCAAGCAGGGAGATTTGGCGAACTGGCTGATGCGGCTCGCGAGAAACCTGATAATTGATGACTACCGACATCGACAGCGCAATCCGCAGAATACGATGGCGGATACGGTTGACGACCACCAGTATCACCTTCGAGCCGTCGGAACTTCGGCACAAAAGCAGATGGAGCGTCGCGAGCTAGCGTCGCAGGTACAAGAAGGGATCGATAAGCTGCCGGCGGATTTGAAAACGTGCGTCATCCTTCGCGATATCGAAGAAATGACATATCAGGAAATTGTGGACGTCCTGCAGATCCCCGAGGGGACCGTCAAATCGCGGATCAATCGGGGGCGGATAGAGCTGGCGAAGATATTGAGGCGAATGCGAGTTGTAACGGTGTAAGAGTTGTCTAAAGGCAAATGACGGTGCGCAATCACGTCCTGCCGAACAAGGGGTTAGAGGTTATGACGTCTGAGACGCAAAATTTAATAAACTGCTCGCAGTTTGAAGAGTCCTTAACGGATTATTTGGATAGAACTCTCGACGGTGGGACGCACAAGACCGTAGCTACTCACGCGCTGTCATGCCCGCTCTGTCATTCTTTGCTTAACGAGGTCAAAGGAGCTCTCGCGGTTTGCCGCGACCTCGCCGAGCCGAGACTCCCGGTTACACGACTCGAAGCTCGAATTCTCGCGAGCACAATTCCGGAGTCGGCTCTGCACTGCGAAGAATTTGAAAATTACCTGACTGATTATCTCGACGGATTTCTCCCTGCTCAGGTCTTTCATCGATGGGAGCGCCACGCTGTACTATGCGATGACTGCACCGATCTGCCGGGTGCCGTCGTTCGTTCACTCGCCGCGATCGTCTCGTACAAACTTGACGAATTGCCGCTACCGGCCGGACTCCATCAACGAATTTTGCAGAGCACGATCGGAACGGAAAGAGCCGCAGCAGCAAAGGCCTCGACGTCAGATCGTTTCAAAGAATGGCTGCGCGGATTTAGTTTCCCGATCTCGGTCCCCCAGCTCGCCCCGGTCGCGATGATGCTGATGTTCGCGTTTCTCGTTTTCAGCCAAACTGTTTCGGCAGACGGATCGCTGAGTGATGTGTATGCCAAGAGCTTTCAACTAGCGGAACAGACGTACGAGCAAGGCGCCGCGGCCTGGAACGGCAGGCAGCCTGATTCGCTGCAGGAACCGACGTCCGGAGCGGCGGACTTCGAGGACAGGAAGTAATGAATTGTTCCTACCACAGCCAGAACGTCGCGACCGTCCAGTGCAATGGATGCGGCAAGCCGCTCTGCCCGACCTGCGACCATCGCATTAAGGGATTTCCCTATTGTCAGGACTGTATCGTGATGGGCGTCGATCTGCTTAGACAGCAAAACCAATCGAATTACGCTCCCTACGTCAAAAAGCGCACGTCGCCGTTCGTAGCGGCGCTATTGTCCTTTGTGTGCCCGGGATTGGGAGCAGCGTACAACGGCCAGACCGTAAAGGCTCTGGTGCATTTCGCGGTTTTTGTCGGCCTCTTTCAGATGGCGATCCTGACCGGGGGAACGCTGCTTTTCGTATTCGGATTCCTCGGTATGTGGCTCTTCGCCGCGCTGGATGCCTGGCGAACCGCTCAAGCGATCCGCTCGGGCCTTACGCCCGACGTCGCCGAAGATATTTTAGTGAGACGTTTTTCCGGCAACCCGAAGCTGTGGGGGATCGTTCTAACCTTACTCGGCGCTGCATTCCTGCTGCAGAACGTATTTAACCTACGCGGTCTCATGCGCGGGTTTCTGCCGTTGATGCTCATCGGCCTCGGGATCTACATCGTGCGTGGATATATCTTTAAGCCGAAAACCGACGAGCAGAAGTGGCAGGACTTTGATAATTCGAGGCCGTCACCGACGTTTACGAGTGCATTGAGTGAGCCCAGATATAGAACTGGAGAGTTCGAGAACCGAGGCGAATCGCGTTATGGCGGCTGGCAGGGGCGATAGATCAGTAGTTGGTAGTTGAGGAGCTTTTATCATGATGTTTTTAAGGGCAGCTGGAATTGGGGGTAGCATCCTCGCGATCCTCGCACTAGTTATTTATTTGCTCAAGACGCTTATCTCGTTGATCGCATTTTTGACCGGAGCTTTGAAAATACTGGTCGTTCTCGTATTTGTCGCCGTTATTGTCGGCATAGGATTTATGGTTCTGAAGGGCTGGAACGAGGCGCGGCGAAATCGCGATTAGCCTGAAACGGGACCGATAGAGTATAATTGGCCATCGGTTGGCGAGCCTGCGATGGGTTCGTTTTCCGGTGGCTTTCAACTTATTTTCTCGTAAGCCAGCAAGTAAACGTCGGCCAGGACGGATCGGCCATTTCCCAAGGGTTAGTTTTTCTTATTAAACATTTTCAGGTTTCGCGTTAGTCGCTCGCGGCTATCTCTGCTTGATTCCATGTGATCGCAACGTTGGATTTGCGATCAAGCAAGATCATTGAAAGGAGCTTAAAAGCATAATGCAGAGTTCGAGTAAGTTTTTTACTTTTCTTTTTTCGCATTCTTCAAAATCAAAAATTTATATTCGCCGGCTGGAGGTTTCAAAAAAGCTCCTCCAGAATGGTTTCTTGAGTCTCGCACTGATAATTGGTATTACAGCGTTTGGAGCAGGTATGGTTGGAGTTTTCAATTTCGATCTTTCAGAGGCTTCCGCAATCGCATCAACTGTTGAAACGCAAACATTAAATCAGCTTTCATTAACACCGCATCAAATTAAGACTATTGACTATTCACGCCCTGGCGCTTCGGACATCTACACGCGCAACAGCGGTGGGCCGTTGAGCATTGCCGACATGGATCCGGAAGACGCCGAGATCGAGAAACAGCTTCGTGTAATTCACGCGACGAGTAATCATGCGTATATTCCATCGATGTGGGCTCACATGGGCAAAATCAATAACGAGTTCGGTTTTCGCCGGAATCCGTTTGGCGGACGCACCTACGAGTTTCATGGCGGGATGGATATCGATGGTGAGCGCGGCGACCAGGTTGTCGCACCGGCGAATGGCGTAGTAACCGAAGCCGGCTGGAAGGGCGGCTATGGAAATATGGTCGAGGTTGATCATGGAAACGGATTGAAGACCCGCTACGGGCATCTTTCGAAGATAGACGTACAGATCGGTGACGCGATCACTCGGGGGCAGGTCATGGCATTTGTCGGTTCGACCGGCCGCTCGACCGGACCTCATCTTCACTACGAGTTGCGTCTCAACGACCGACCGATAAATCCACGTAGATTTCTTCCGCCGGAAGTAACGGAATTGAAACGAGTCGGTTGATCGTTTCCTAACAACCATTCAGCAGAAAAGCGAGTCGAAATACAGGCTCGCTTTCTTGTTGATGGCGTGTCCACAGCAAATTAGTTATACTGCGTCTTTGCCCGTATTCGAATAAAACTCTTAGGAAATACTTAGTATATGAATCTGAAGAAAACTACCTTTCTTTCCCTCGTTTTGACGTTCGCGGTGACGCTTTCGTCGTTCTCTTTCGCCTTCGCCCGAATGGACGAAGGAATGTATACGCCGGATCGGATCGCGTCGCTCGGATCGATGCTGAAAAAGCGCGGGCTCAAAATCCGCCCCGAAGAGATATACAACCCGAACGGAGGCGGCTTGAGTGAAGCCGTGATTCAACTGAGTGTCGGCTGCACGGCCGAGTTCGTTTCGCCCGAAGGCCTCATACTGACGAATCATCACTGCGGATTCGACGCCGTCTCGTCTGCCTCGACCCCGGAGAAAGACCTCATCGAGCTGGGCTTTAAAGCGGATAATCGTGCCGGCGAAATTTCGGCAAAGGATTACACACTCAACATCACACAGCGCGTCGAGGACGTAACGGAAAAGATCAGAAACGGTACTTCGGGCCTGAGCGGCGATGCACTTGCCGCAGCGATCAAGAAGAATATCGACGATTTGAAAGCCGCCGAAGAGGCGAAGGCTCCGGCCGGCTCGACGATCCGGATCCAGACTCTGAATAACGGCTACTTTCATTACCTGTATCATACCCAGCAGATCAAGGACATTCGCGTCGTCTATGCCCCGCCCCGCAACATCGGCGTGTTCGGCGGCGATCCGGATAACTTTGAATGGACCCGCCACACCGGTGATTTCACGTTCTTGCGGGCGTACACGGCTCCTGACGGATCGGCTGCGACATATTCGCCGAACAACGTGCCGATGAAGGTAAAGAAATATCTGACGATGAATATCGGTGGCCTTAAGGATGACGATTTCGTTTTCGTGCTTGGATATCCCGGAAGCACCACTCGATATCGCGAAGCTTCGTCCATCGAATTCGCACGCGATGCAAACTATCCGTTCCTTTGGAAGTGGCTGCAGGCACGCAGCGATGCGATGCGGCTTATCGGCGAATCGGATGAGAAAAAGCGGCTTGAGCTTCAATCAGACATTGCGAGCCTCGACAACGCTCGAAAACTTTACTACGGCCGTTCCATCCAGCTTCGGCGAGCCGAAGTTGTGCAGAAAAGACAAGCTGAAGAAGCGCAGTTCACGAAGTGGATCGCGGCCGACGCGGCCCGTCAGCAGAAGTACGGCACCGTTCTCTCCGAACTCGCTGCGCTCAGTGCCGAGTCGAATCGATATGCGAAGCGCGACGTCGTCGTCCGCCGAATACCCGATCCGCAAATGACGATCGTCGGCCAGGTCTATGCGGCCCTGAACCAGAGCAAAGCTCTTCCCGATAGCGAGAGGCCTGCCAAGCTCGCTGAAATTCAAAAGACGCTCGAGGGACGTGAACCAGTTTACGAATATGAAATGCTGAAGTTTTTCCTGAGGGCTTTGGCCGATCTGCCCGAAGGCCAAAAGTTCGATTGGGCTGAGCAATACTTTAAAGACAAGGGCAATCGCCGAATCGCGGAGGAGGCGTTCGCGAAAAGTATCGCTGACGGCCCTTATTGGAATGCTCAAACGATCGCGGCTCTTTACGGCCCGCAGACCATGGAATACCGGCCAGAACGTGACGATGTAAAAGGGTTCGTCGCGGCGATCTCGCAAGAAAAAGCAGCCGCCACGGCTCGGGCCACGGTCTTCGCTTCTAAGATCGATCATCTGCGCCTCTTATATCAGCAAGGGATGGCCGACATGAAAGGAATTACGCCATATCCCGACGCCAACCTAACCCTGCGGTTTTCATACGGCAACGTTAAGGGCTACAGCCCGCGCGAAGCCGAGTACCGGACGCCCTTCACGACGCTCAATGGCATGCTTGAAAAAGATACGGGCATCAATCCGTTCGACGTCCCGCAGAAGATAAAGGACCTGAATGCTGCGAGGGATTTCGGACGTTATGGAAGCGGTGATACGGTCGGCGTAAACTTCCTTTCGACGACCGATATCATTGGTGGCAACTCCGGTTCGCCCATCCTGAATGGAAATGGTGAGCAGGTCGGCATCTGTTTCGACGGAAACTTCGAAGGCGTCGGAAACGACTTTTACTACAATTTGAACAACGACCGGACTATCTCCGTCGACATCCGATATGTTCTCTGGGTCACTGAGAAATTTGCCGGTGCGAAGTGGATCGTCGATGAGATGAAGCTCGTTGGCGGTGGGAAGGCGAAGGCTGCGTCGAACTAGAAAGTGAGAACGTGAGAAAATGAGAAGGGGAGACGGAGCTATCGTCTCCCTTTTCACCTTCTCACCCTCTAAAACTCTCAGTGTCTCAGTACGCAAGTTTCATCCCGTTCATATACTTCAAAATTACTCGCTGGCGACGCACAACTCTTTTCCGATTTTTCTGTGGATTAAAAATGTTGAGCGGTGATGGGATCATCGCGGATAGGAACGCGGCTTCTTCGCGAGTGAGGTTAGATGCCGATTTGTTGAAATAATTTCGTGACGCGGCTTCAGCGCCGTAAACTCCATCGCCCCATTCAATGCAGTTCAGATACAGCTCGAGGATGCGCTTCTTCGACAGGTTGCGTTCAAGGAAATACGTATAGACAGCTTCGCGCCCTTTGCGAAGAAAATTGCGGTCTTCGGACAGATAAAGATTTTTTGCGAGCTGCTGCGTGACCGTCGAAGCTCCGCGTGTGAAGCTCGGCAGCGGAGGAATCCAGTCGTCTTCGGTCGGAGCACAGTCTTTCTTTTCCTGTCTTGTCTTTGCGTCCGCCTCACATTCTTCCCTTGCTTCCCTTACGCCTTCTTTGACGGCTTCGTCCCACGCTTTCTGGATAGCTTCCCAGTCGAAGCCGTTGTGCTGAAAGAATCGCGAATCCTCGCCTGCGAGGACCGCCCTCTGAAGATTCGGCGAGATCTGCTCGATCGGCGTCCAGATCATGAACTTGCGCGGCTCGCGTGCTTCGCTGCGGGCTTCCGACAGGCGATATTCGATCATCGACGTCGTCGTCGGGTTCTCCGTCCGCAGACTGCCGATCGCCGGAAAAGTGACGAGTTCATAGATAAGCCAAACACCGACGGCGCCGAGAAGCGTGAGAAAGAGGATCTTTGTCCAATACCACATGAAGTTGTCCGTTGTCGGTGGTCAGTTGTCAGCAGGTAGAAATAAGAGCGTCGGGCCGAACATTAGAAATTTAACATACCTAAAGGCCACGTCGCACCCAGATCGGAGAACTATCTTTTCGGTGATGGTCGAGTATCCGAATTGGTTCGCGAACGTGCCTTCATCGCTCGAAGCTAAGCGAAACTTCTACAAGGTCCTGTATCCCCGATATTTCTTTCAAATCAGAACTGCTCTAAGTTTTCTGGCCGACGGATTCTCGATCGCTGCACTGTTCATATTTTTTATCGATACATACGATCAGGCAACCTGAGTTTTTAGCAGGCGAACAACAAGCATATGTTCTGGTCAAGAAACTCCCCTCCTTGTTAAAGGAGGGGAGTCAGAACTAAGAATTCACGATTTCTAAGGTTAGTTCGTGGTCTCGGCGAGGTTCGATTTATACTTGGTACCCGTTAGCCTGTCGTTTAGCTCGATGTAGATCCAGCTCGGCGGAACCTCGTTCTCCGGCAACGCGAACCAGATCGAGCTTAGCTTCTCGCTTTTTCCCAGTGCACAAAATCCGTTCAAACGCTTTCCGCGCTGATCGAACAAATCGACCCACGTGCGCGACGAATTACTGTTTGCTCCGCATGGCGGCAAAGCCGGGGCCGCGGCGAACAGCGCGTCAGGATAAGATGCCGAGTTGAACACATCGTAGCGGTAGCGGATGTATGACTTGCCCCCGGTCGAATACGGTTCTTGTCCGATCAGATATATCACAGGATTTGGCAACGGCGGCGGACCCGTCTGAGCAACCCCATCGACTGCCAAGTACAGGAGCATTAAGACTGCAATTGTCATCGTGGCGAATGTTGTATTCATGTGGGCCTCCAGGGATGGTGAATCGAACTCGGCACCATCATACATCAGTTTTGTGTCGGTGTGATCCCCCCCTTGAGTAAGCGCTCCGTTTGCGGCTATGCTGTTTGAGCGCAGGATACGGATCTGAACTCTTCCCTATGGCTCAAAACGAGAATGTCGTAGCGATTATCTTAGGTGGCGGTGCAGGCTCGCGTCTCTTTCCGCTGACCCGCGAACGATCGAAACCGGCGGTGCCGCTCGGTGGCAAATACAGGCTGATCGATGTTCCGGTCTCGAACTGCATAAACTCGAACATCAGCCAGATCTTCGTGCTTACTCAGTACAATTCCGCGTCGCTTAATCGTCACATCTCTCAAACATATCGCTTTTCAAATTTTTCGTCAGGTTTCGTTGAGATACTCGCCGCCGAGCAGCGGAAAGACAGCCCGGATTGGTTCCAGGGGACTGCCGACGCGGTCCGTCAGATATTGCCGCATCTGCGCTTTTGGCGCGTAAAGACTTTGTTGATCCTGTCAGGCGATCATCTTTACCGAATGGATTACCGGAAGTTTCTCGAGCGTCATTATTCAACCGGCGCCGACCTGACGATCTCCGTTATACCTTCGACGCCCTCCGACGCCGAAGGATTCGGCCTTCTCAAAACCGATAGTGTCGGAAAGATAATCGAGTTTCGAGAAAAGCCAAAGGGCGAAGCGCTCGAGGGAATGCGCGTCGACACCTCAAACTTCGGCCTGACGAAGGAAGAATCCGAGCGCCGGCCTTATCTCGCGTCCATGGGGATCTATGTTTTCGATTACGAAAAACTCATCGAGCTGCTTCAGGCGGACGACGCCGGGGTGGATTTCGGAGGCGAGGTCATTCCGTCCGCGATCAATAAGTATAATGTCCAGGCACATCTTTTTGACGGTTACTGGGAAGATATCGGGACGATCCGCGCTTTTTACGAAGCCAATCTCGACCTCGCCTCCCCGCTGCCGAAATTTAATTTCTTCGACACGGATTCGCCGATCTATACGCGTAGTCGCTATCTTCCGCCATCGAAAATACACGACTGCGACATCGATAACTCGATGGTCAGCGAGGGCTGTATTCTGAATGGCGTCCACGCCCGCAACTCGATATTCGGTTTGCGAAGCCGTATCGACGGCGGAGTTCGGATCGAGAGCTCCATTGTCATGGGCTCGGATTTCTACGAAGCGATCGACGAGATAAAAGCCAATATCGAACGAGGAACCCCGCACATCGGCATCGGTACGAATACGTCGATCCGGCGTGCGATAGTCGATAAGAACGTCAGGATCGGAAAGAATGTTAAGTTGTTGAACGTCGGCGGAGTAGAGAATTTCGATCATCCAGAGGGCAGTTTCTATATTCGCGAGGGTATCATCATTGTTCCGAAGGGAGCCCTGGTCGCCGACGGAACGGAGATTTGAGATTTGAAATTTGAGATTTGAAATTTGAAATTTGAAATTTGAAATTTGAAATTTGAAATTTGAAATTTGAAATCTAGGATGTCCGAAGCTTCTTCTTCTTAGGAACAACGTAGCTGTCACGCGCCCGCACAGCGACGCCGACCTGACTAACCTTCACCTTGATCCTGTGTGTCTTTCCCGGTATGCCTTCTTTCGCGGGGTAGTAGCCGATGCTGTAATACTCCCGCAGCTCGCTCGCAATCTTCGAGAACGCCTGGTTCAAATTACCAAACGTGGTCGCCAGATAGATCGTTCCACTCGTGCGGTCAGCAAGCTGGCTTAGATATTCCTCAGCCGCTTTGTATTCCTCAGCGGTCGTTCCTTTATCGTTCGCTGTTCTCCTCGTCGGAACTCCGGGCACGCTGGTTGGAAACGGGTTTCCGCTAGTCGGAGATTTCGGCGTCGTACCTGGGAGGTCGATGACTGTTTTGTTCTTCATCGATTGGACGTCCGCAAAAGTATCGTACCGAATCGGGTAGATCAAAGCGTCGAGTTCCAATGCGTCGCGCAAATTTTCGAGATCGTTCGAACGTCGACTGGTCGTGTCGACACCGTCGGTGAACAAGACAATAGCCTTCCGCCCCTTTATTGCCCTCAGACGGTCGTTCATTGTCATCGCAACAGCATCGTAGAGGCTTGTACCGGTTGCGATCCTCGTACTCCGAATCGCCCGGTAGATCGTTCCGCGATCGTTCGTAGGTTCGCAGAGAATATGAACGTCCTCGTCGAATGAAATAACAAGAACCTTGTCTTCGGGACGTAGCTGGTCGATAAACGCTATTGCGGCCGACTGTATTTCGCCGATCTTGAACGTCGTCGAATAACTCATGTCGAGGACCAATGCGACGGTGAACGACTGTGCCTCATTGGTAAAGTAGGCAATTTCTTGTTCGACGTTGTCCTCAAAGACCTGAAAACTCTCTTGCCTTAATCCGCCGACAAAACGATTTTTTCGATCTATGATCCGTACCGGGATCGTAACTAGACGCGTCTCGACCGATTCGAAATCGCCGCTTTCAACCGCTGACGCATCGTCATCGAGAGTGTTGGAAATTAGTGTCGGAGTAGGTGTCGGGGCGGCGGCCGCGGGCCTGTCATTTGTTCGGTCGTTTGCCTTTGCGGGCGGGACTCGCCGCGACTGGGCGTCCGCAGTTAAAGCGCAAACGACGCAAAGGACAAAGCTGACGTATACGAGTCTTTTCATTATCTTGGGCCCGCGGTTGCGAAACGATTGTACGATGCTTCGGTGCAACGTAAAAGATGTATTTTCGGGCGGAGCCTATTCAAAAAAAAGGCGACAGTAACGCCGCCTTTCATCGAGAATCATTAGTTGCTCGAACCTATCTTCCGGCAAACTTCTTATCGCTTTGGCCGAAGACATAAGTGTTCTTGGCTTTGACGATGACATTCGGACGCATAACTCGCACTTTGATCTGCCGGCGTTCGCCCGTCTGCCCGGCTTTATCAGGATAGTAGCCAAGCGAATATTGGCGACGAAGCTCTTCCGCGATCCCGGCAAATGCGGCTTCTAAATTGTAAGTTGTGTCGGTCTCGAATTTTCGACCCCCGCTATTCTGGGCGAGCGTCTCCAGGTAACGAAGTCCAGTGGCGTATTCCCTGGGACTCGAACCGGCTGAGCCGCCGCCCATCTGTACATTTCCTCCGCCCAGAATTATTCCGATCCAGTCACTAGCTCCACCCTTCGCCCTTCGGTTTCCTCCACCGCCATATCCGCCAGAATTCGGCTGGGTGTTATAGCGGATCGGATAAAACAGAGCATCGACTTCTTCGACATTGGCAAGCGAGCTTTGATAATTTGAACGACGTGATGTTGTATCGACACCGTCGGTAAAGATCACCACAGCCTTGCGACCAGAGAAATTCGGAAGCTCTCGTTTTATCACGTAGTCAACTGCGTCGTAGATGCTTGTGCCGTCACCGAACCGGGCCTGGTTGATCGCGTTCCGAAGCGTTCGCCGGTCGTTTGTCGGTCGGCAAAGCACATGCACGGTTTCGTCGAACGAGATGACCATTACCCTATCCGCCGGACGAAGTTGGTTTACAAACGCGATCGCACCTTCCTGGATCTCGTCGATCTGAAATTTCGTCGACGGGCTTACGTCGATCATCAGAACAACTGTGAACGGTTGTTCGACTGATTGAAAATAACCTACCTTCTGTTCTACACCATTCTCATAGATACGAAAATCACTCTGCCGCAAACCGGAGATAAAGCGTCCGTCTCGATCGATAACCGAAACCGGCATGGTCACCAGATTCGTCTCGACGCGGACGACTTCATCCTCTTCTGAGATAGTGGGCGTCGGCGAAGAGCCAGGAGTCTGATTCTGCGGACTAACACGACTGTCATTTCCGAGGACAGGCGGACGTCGCGTCGACGATGGCGACTCGTCTCTCAATGTCGGCGCGTCGGATCTCGGCGAGGGTGTCGGAGCGATGCGCGGACGCGTGTTTCGGGTAGTCTGGCCAAACGCAGCGATCCCCAGAAATCCTACACAAATCAATAACGGTACAAACCTTTTCATAGATAAACTCCGAGCGCGGACGATCTGCCGGGGAAAGCAGTGTTTCGACGGGATGCGGAGACGTTTAGTTGCTAAATTTTTCTTCGAGGAGTCCGACCGAGAGATCGTGAAATTGGCGGCGAACGGAATTTATGTTCACGAATGGCAGCGAATGGTTATGGGTCCGGTTTGTGAGGAGAATAAAAACCCTCTCCTTGACCGGGTCGATCCAGAGGCTGGTACCCGTGAAACCGTTATGTCCGAAGCTTTCTGGCGAGATCTTCGTGCCCGCGGTCGAACCTTCAGTAGAGGCAAGCTGAAAAGCGAACGAGCGATCCTCGTTCATGCCTTTTGTGAAATTTGTGCGGAACAGATCGCACGTTTCAGGCATTAAAAGCGTTGTGTAGTTCGGCAGAAACTGCTGTGCGATCTTGAATACTTCTTCGGCGGTCGAGAAGAGTCCGGCATGCCCCGCGACGCCGCCCATAAAGAATGCATTGCCGTCGTGAACCTCACCCCAGATCAGGTGATTGCGTAGTGCGGATTGCGGAATGCGGATTTCGGTATTTAGACTCCCGTCCTTGTTTAGGAGGGGTGCGGCTTCAGCCGCGGGGTGGTAGTTCTGCAAAAAGCCCTTCTCGGTACACGTCTGCTTCTCGTACTCATTTCCATTCTCGCTGGCAGCGATCTCGCGACGGAAAGTCTCTAGATTTCCGAAAAACGTACGGACGAGCCCGAGTCTGTTAATGATCTCAGTTGCATAAGCATCGTATATCGCCTTTCCGAAGAGCCGCTCCGTAAGGAATCCCACAAGAATAAAACTAAGATCGCTATAGACCACAGCCTGTTCCCGGCTTTCTTCGCATGTAGCAATCTTCGCAAGGACAAAATCATTTAGCTTTCGATCGCTAAACGGCAGCGACCGCTTTCTTGCTCTCTCTCGAAGAAATCCCGGAGCGAAAAGGTAGAAAGGAATCCACGCCGGGAGTCCGGATTTGTGAGCGACGAGATCCCTAATACTAAAAGTCTTGCGAGCGAGCTCGCCCAGGTGATGCCGGACATAATCGTCCAGTTCCGCCGCACCCGACTCGATCTTTCGCGCGAGAAGCAGCCCCGTAACCAGCGGCTTAGTCAGACTCGCGAGATCGTAGATCGTATCGAGACGAGCTTCAATCCGCTCCGGCTCGACGACCGCGTATCCGAGAGCATCATGAAAAACGACCTCGCCTTTCTCCGCGACAAGATAGACGGCTGAAGGAAAATCGCCGGCGTCGATTCGAGCTTGAAGAAATTCCGAGATCTTTTCTTGCATGTGAAGCGGGAACACCCCCGAGTCTGTTAAATCGAACTTAACTTAATGTTCAACAAATTGACACAAGAAAAAGGTGGCAATAGACTCACTGTACAAATTTTATCCGGAGGTAAATATATGAGCAAAGAAAAATCAGCCGAGCTGATAATGAAATTGTATGACTTGCGTCGCGAAGAGACGATGCGAAAGGCTCGAAATTGGATGTTCTCGTTCAATCCGACGAGCCCGGAAGACGTCGAGAAGACGATGATGGATCCGGAGGTGGGAGCATATCTAAGAATGGTTCTTTCCTATTGGGACATGGCCGCGTCTTTCGTAAAACACGGTGCGATCGATGCCGACATGTTCCACGAAACCGCTGGCGAGCATATCGGCGTTTTCGCGAAGATCGAACCGTTTATTGCCGACCTCAGAACCAAATGGGAACAGCCCGATGCCTTCAAGAATCTTGAAAACGTCATCTATGACAGGCCGGGCGGAAAAGAAAAACTTGCGAAAACCCGTGAATGGATGAAAGGGATCCAGGAAAAAATGGCCGGAACTCAGACAAGCGAAGCCAAAGCATAAAGATCAAGGGAGCGATTCGCTCCCTTTTTTCTTGCATAGGCTTACGACGCCAACATCGATTTTCTGACGCCGATCAGATGCACGTCGATCTTTTCGAGCACGCCGACCGCTAGTGCCAACGCGCGTCGCCCGTCCTCGCCTGTTACCGGCGGCGCGACGTCATTCTCTATCGAATCGAGAAATGCGGTTATCTCGGCCCGTAACGGCTCAACGTCGTCGATCTCGAGACGATCGATCGAAATGCCTAGCAGCGGATGTGCGGCATCAGGATTCAGGGACGTTAGCGACGCAAATTTCGTCGCATAGTCCAGCACGACGTAAGCGTTCGTTTGATAAAAACGCGTCTTCCGAATTTTCTCAGTCCCGATCCGCGACGCCGTGATATTCGCAACCGCACCGTTCTCGAACTCGATGCGTGCGTTTGCCGCGTCGACCTTGTCGGAGATCACCGGAATTCCGACAGCGTGAATTCCTGCAACTTTCACATCCTCTCCGACCAGCCACTGAACGGCATCAAGATCATGAATCATGACATCGAGCACGACATCGACGTCGAGCGAGCGATTCGGAAACGGCGAAACGCGATGGATCTCAAAATAGAGTGGCCGAGTAACCCGCGGCCGAAGAGCGACCATTGCGGGGTTAAACCTTTCGAGTTGGCCGACCATCAATTTCGCACCCGACCTTTCGGCAACAGCGATCATCTTATCGGCCTCGTCGAGTGTCGGCGCGATAGGTTTTTCAACTAGAACGTGAATTCCTTTTTCCAAAAACTCGCAGGCGATCTCCGCGTGGGTTTCGGTTGGCGTCGCGATCGATACCAGATCTAGTTTGTCTAATAGCTCGTTCCGATCCGCAAACGAAGCGCAGTTATTGTCTTTCGCAACTGTTGCGCGAGTTTCGGGATCGACATCGCATACGCCGACAAATTCCACGCGTCCTTCGCGATCAAGTTCGGCGTAATTTCGCGCGTGATGTCGGCCCAGGCTTCCGACGCCTATGACGGCTGCGCGGAGATTGCGGATTGCGGATTGCGGATCGCGGATTTCACTCATTTGAATACACGAATCTTTTCCGTGATACTTTACATTCTCAGTCACGAATGCCCGAATGACAAAAGGTGAATCCGCAATCCGCAATCCGCAATCCGCGTTAGTTTGGCTGCTCTTGGGCGCTCTTGCGATCGCGGTCTATTTCGCCGGGCTGACGATTCCCCTTCTTGGCCCCGACGAGCCGCGCTACGCTCAGGTAGCCCGAGAAATGTTTGAGCGCGGCGACTGGGTTACGCCGACGCTCGGCGGATTCCATTGGTTCGAGAAACCCGCGCTTCTCTATTGGCTCGAGTTCACGGCGTATAATCTGTTCGGTGTATCTGAATTCTCGGCGAGATTGGGATCGGCACTTTTTGGTCTTGGTACAATCGCCAGCCTGTGGCTGCTAGGCAGATCTGTCGAACGAGATCCGACAAACAACGAACCACGATCAACGAACAGCTTTGCGAACTGGTTTGCGCTGATCGCGGCATCAACCTTGGGAATTATCGCGTTCTCTCACGGTGCGAGTTTCGATATCATTCTGACGTTTCCGATCACCGCCGCTCTTGTCAGCTTTTTCATATACGATTCACGTAAACGCCTTGGCTGGCTTATTGGGTTCTATTTCTTCATCGGCATCGCCCTTTTGGCAAAGGGACTCGTTGGCATCGTTTTTCCTTTGGCAATCGTCGGGGTCTATCATGTCCTTCAATGGAAACTTCCGCCCAGAGTGTTTACTCTCAGCCTTCTCTGGGGAACCCTTCTCGCGTCGGCGGTCGCGAGCATCTGGTACGTGCCGATGTACATGCAGCACGGTTGGGATTTCGTCGACCAGTTCTTCATCCAGCATCACTTTCAGCGATACACGTCGAATAAGTACCTTCATCCACAGCCGTTCTATTTCTTCTTTTGGGTGCTGCCTTTAATGACAATTCCATGGACGCCGTTCTTCGCCGCGTCGATCTGGAACGCAGGAAAACGCATCGCGGGCGGAGGAAACGTTGTGGGCGACGAAGACAATGCGGTGCTTGGCGGCAGGGGCAAATCGCTCATCCTTTTTGCGCTAGCGTGGCTCGCCGTGCCGCTCGTCTTTTTTTCCTTCTCCGGCTCGAAATTACCCGGCTATATTCTACCGGCGGTTCCAGCTGCCGTAATCCTCACTTCGGAATACGTCGTCCGATTCGTCCGAAAAAATGTCTCGCGGGTCTATGCGGTTCAGGCCGCCGCAGCCGTGACTTTTGCATTTGTCCTGATCGCGATCGTTGCGTTCCTGCCGAGATTTGCCGAAGCCGATTCGGTAAAGGCCCTGTTTGTGGCGGCCGATGAGCGCGGAATGGGATCCCGACAGGTACTCATGCTTCACCGCGTTTCGCACAACGCCGAGTTTTATGCTGCGGGCCGGATCGTCCGCGACGCGGAAGGTAAACAGAAGAAATTGTCGGGCCCGGCCGAGGTCGTTGCGGAAATGAGGGATCGCGGCGACAACCAAGTGCTCGTACTGGTGCCTCGGGAATATCTTTATCAGCTTATGCAGAACGAAAAGCTGCATGCGGAAGTCCTTACAAGTAACGAGGAATGGGCGCTAACGTCCGTAACCTCGCCTACGCCTTAACCCGCCGCGGCCCGGCGGATCCGGTCCATCAACGCCGCACCAATTCCATCCTCCGCTACTTCCTCACAGAATATTTTCTCCACGCCGAGACGATCACACTCGCGAAAAAATTCGAAGAGCGAGTGCGCATATTCCTCAACGTTGCGACAAACCAGATCGAGCTTTAGTGCTGTCGTTGGCGGAGTCAAACCAATGAACGCGTCATTCGGCATTGCATTCAAATTCTCAGCGTCACCAGCGATCTTCACAACAGCTCGCGGTGAATAGTGTTTATGTTTTAGCCCGGGACTTCGCGGCGCGTCAGCCTCGACTCCCTCAACGTCGCGCGTTTCGGGGACGAATTTTCGCAAACGTTCCAGCGGTATCGCTCCTTTGCGTAAAAGTAGCGGAATAGCAGATGTGCAATCGACCACAGTTGATTCAAGGCCGATCTCTGTCGCATCGTCCTGTAATATGCAATCGATCCTGCCGTCGAGATCCTCCTGAACGGTTTGCCAGGTCGTCGGACTAGGCCGCCCGGACAGATTCGCCGACGGTGCCGCGACTGCTACTCCGCACGACTTCAGAAACTCTCTCGCAACCGGATGACGCGGCATGCGGACGCCGATTGTCTCAAGACCAGCCGTCGCTAAAAGCGGCACTGCTGCCATTTTTTTCAGGACGATCGTCAGCGGACCAGGGAAAAACGCGCCCATCAGTTTTTGAGCGTTGGGTGAGATAAAAGCTACGAGCCTCGGAAGCTGATCGAAGTTGCCGATGTGGGCGATCAATGGATTGTCGGCCGGACGCTCTTTGGCCTCGAATATTTTTCGAATAGCGCGCTGGTCGAAAAGGTTCGCGCCAAGGCCGTAAACGGTTTCGGTCGGAAATGCGACGATGCCCCCGTGCTTGATGAACTCGGCGGCTTCGTTCGCTGACTTGGTAAGAACCGTCTTCACGCTAGAGAGTTTCCCCTAAAAGGTGACTAAAGCGCAAAGTTGAGGCAATTAAAGACAGAGGCCGGTCGCGTCGATTTTGATTGTTGATGTTTTGAAGTGTTAGATTTTCGTATGGTCGACATTCCTCAAAAGCTCAAATCTTTGCCCGTCGCGGCAGGCATTTACCTGCACAAAAACGCCGACGGGAAGATATTGTATGTCGGCAAGGCCAAGAATCTACGTAATCGCGTGCGGCAGTATTTTCAATCGAGCCGCAACCAGGATGCGAAAACGCGCCGGCTGGTCCGTGCCATCGCGGATTTCGAGTTTATCGTTGTCGATAACGAAGTCGAGGCGCTTGTACTCGAATCTAATCTCATCAAGAAGCACAAGCCGCGGTTCAACGTGCTGCTCAAGGATGACAAATCGTATCCGCATCTGAAGCTGACGAACGAGCCATTCCCAAAAGTCGTCGTCACGCGCCGGATCGAACGCGATGGCGCGAATTACTACGGCCCATTTCTGCCCGCGGCTCTTGCCCGCAAGACGCTCAATCTCGTCAACCGTGCATTTCAGCTTCGCACGTGCGACATCGACATCAATGGAAAACTGCCGCGTCCGTGCCTCGAGTATCATCTCAAACGCTGCCTCGGCCCATGCGTTAAGGGATTGTGCACGCAGGACGAATATCAGGAAGCGGCTCGAGATGTCAAAGTTCTTCTCGAGGGAAAGAACAAAGAGCTGGCAAAGGATCTCCAGCAGCGGATGTGGAAGTTTTCGGACGATGGCAGGTTCGAGATCGCCGCCCGATACCGCGACCTTCACCGGACGGTTGTCGCACTCGGCGAACAGCAGAAGATGGCGACCACCGCCGACCGCGATGTCGATATATTTGGCTTTTATCGCGAAGGGCCGCGACTGGCGCTGCAGCTTTTTACGATGCGCGAGGGGCGTATCGTCGGACGGCGGGAATTCTTTTGGGAGGATCTGTCCGAAGATGGATTCGATCCATCCGAGTTTTTCGGCGAAGTGCTGGCGCAATACTACTCGACCGATTATGTGCCGCTCGAGATCCACGTGCCGAACGATTTCGAAGACCGCCCGATACTTGAGAAAGCACTCACCGAACGGCGTGGCCGACGCGTTAAGATCTGCGATCCGAAGCGCGGACAGAAGAAAGATCTCGTTCATCTCGTCGAGACAAACGCGAAGATCGCGTTCGAGCAACGCTTCCGCGTCTTAAAGCCCGACAGCGAAAAAGTCCTCGCGGAGCTGCAGGAGCTGCTCGAGCTATCCTATTTTCCGGAACGTATCGAGTCGTTCGACATATCCAATATTTCCGGCGCCGAGAATGTCGCTGGCATCGTCGTGTTCGAAAATGGAAAACCGGCGAGGTCTGAGTATAGAAAATTCATTATCAAATCCGTCGAAGGCTCGAATGATTTCGCTTCGATGAACGAGGCCGTGTTCCGCCGATACAAGCGCCTGCTTGCCGAAGAGAAGCCGTTGCCTCAGGTCGTATTTATTGACGGCGGCAAGGGACAGCTTTCGGCGGCCGCGGCTGCGATGCAGTCTCTCGATCTCGAAGCGATCATGTTGGTTGGTCTCGTCAAACCTCCGAAAAAGCATACCGAAATCTCGCATCTGCTGATCAACGGGCGTGGGGGTGAACCGATCCCATTCGATCGCAACTCACTCGCGTTCAGGCTTATCCTGCAGATCCGCGAAGAGACACATAAGACCGCCGTCCAGTACCATCGGAAACGGCGCGAGATGCGCGATTTCACCTCAGAGCTGTCGGAGATACCCGGCGTCGGTGCTAAGCGAAAGATGAAACTGCTTCGGCAATTTGGCTCGATCGAACGCATCGCGAAGGCGACGGTCGAAGAACTATCGCCTTTTGTCGGCAAGAAGACCGCCGGCGAGATCACTTCCCACTTCGAGCGCCAACGGTCGCTCTCCGTCCGTGAATCGTGAATCGTGAATCTTTGAGGGAAAAGAGGGATCCGAGTAACTTCTTCCAACTATCAACTATCAATTATCAGTTCTTGCCCATCCTACGGATTGAACCCCCCGACCGATTCGCCCGGGCGGATGATAGACATGGCTCGGCCGATCTCTTCGGTCGAACCGAGTAAGACTATCGTGTCGCCCTGCGACAATTTATGGTTCGCTCCGGGACTTATCTTTGTATCGCCGCCGCTAACGATCGCGATGACGGTCGCCCCGCTTTGTTTACGAAGATCAAGCTCGCCCAGATTACGACCGATGACAGGCGATCCGGCGTCTAGGACGATCGTCTCAGTGATTGCTCCATTGAGGTCAATTATCGGAGCGTTCATCGAAATCGCCGGAGGAGCGGACGACCGCAGGATCTCATAGCCCTGCTCGCGTATCTTTGCGATCTGCTGCTCGATAATACTTCGCGATATCCCGAAGCGATTTAGCACGCGCGCGAAGATCTCGATACTCGTTTCAAACTCTTCGGGGATCACTTCATTCGCACCCAGCTCGTAAAGCTCAGTGATCTCGGCAACGTAACGCGTACGCACGATGATGTGGAGCTTGTCATTGAGACGGTGCGCCAGATCCACCGTTCGGCGAGCCGCGGCCGGATCGGAAATTGCGAGAACGAGCGACCACGCGTGCTCGACGCCGGCGTGGAGAAGTACTTGGCGCCGGGTCGCGTCGCCAAAATTTATCTTCTCGCCCCTCACTTTCGCCCTGCGGACTACATCGGCGTTTAGTTCAAGTATGACGTACGGAACCCCGACCGCTCGCAAGACACGTGCAAGGTTCCGTCCATTCAAGCCGTATCCGACAATGATCACGTGCTGCTGCAAACCTCCGCTCGAGGTCAGGTGAATATCTTCTTCGATATTTTCAACATCTGCGGAGCTGCCGTCCTTTAGAACCGACTGCAGGAAAAAGCCGATCCGCGGTGCCGCCGAGATCAGGAACGGCGTCGCGATCATCGATATGATCGACGCTGCGAGAAAACTCTGATAGTCGCTTTCCGGAAGCAGCTTTGCGTTCTGGCCCGCATTCGCCAGAACGAATGAGAATTCGCCGATCTGGGCGAGCCCGAGGCCCGTCATCGTTGCGATGCGCTGCGGATATCCGAGAACGCGGACGATCGCCCAGACAATAAGAGCCTTCACGAGGATAAGTGTGATCACAAGCAGGATCACAGAACCGAAGTTCGACACAAGGGCAGTCACAGACAGCAGCATCCCGATCGAGACAAAGAAAAGGCTGTTGAAGACGTCGCGAAACGGAAGAACTTCCGACGTCACCTGATTGCTGAACTCGGAATCGGCAAGCACCATTCCGGCGATAAACGCTCCAAGGGCGAGGGACAATCCGAAATATGACGTGACCCACGACATGCCGAGGCAAAGCAGTACGACCGTCAACAGGAACGCCTCCGGACTGCGCAGGTGAGTAACCTGCTTTAGAAACTTTGGAAGTAGAAACCAGGCGGCGAGAACCAGTACGGCAAGCGCAAGCAGCGAGCTGCCGAGATTCAGAATGATCGACGTGAAAGAAACTATGTCCTCGCCCCCGAGCAGAGGAACGGCGAGCAGCATGAAAACGATGCTGATGTCCTGGAAAAGAAGAATTCCGATGCCCGCACGTCCGTGTGGCGAATCGACCTCGTTCCTCTCGACATAGCTCTTGAGTACGATGGCCGTGCTGGACAACGCGACGAGAAATCCGAAAAAGATCGACTGATTGACGGACCGGCCTAGCAAAACTGCCGCACCCGTGGTTGCGGCGATCGTCAGTATTACCTGAAGCCCTCCGCCCAATAGAACCAGCCGCTGCATCTCGGCAAGCCGGCGTAACGAGAACTCGAGACCGATCGTGAAGAGCAAAAGCATCACGCCTATCTCAGCCAACACCTTGACCGCCTCGATCTCTTTTATCAGTCCGAAACCGGATGGGCCGATCGCTATTCCGGTAAGCATAAATCCGACCAGCAACGGTAGCTTAAGCCGCAGACAGATGAATGCGACCGGCACCGAGAACAGGAGGATGATCAGCAGATCACCGAAAAGCTGAGGGGTATGCATGAATGATTTCGATTATAGCAAACAGAAATAGGAGCTAAGCGCAAATTGATTTTTAGCGGGAATGTGGCGACAATGTTCCCGACTTCTTTCAAATTCATCCGGAGGGCATCACATGAAAACTATCTTGTCGTTGGGACTCATTACTCTCGCGCTTACGTTCTGCGGGCTGGGCGATAAGCTTAAACAGCTTTCAGGAGGGAGCGGAAATGCCGACGGTGCGAATTCATCGTCGAACGGTTCGTCGAAGACTTCTTCGGGTAATATTGAGCAGCCGAAACCTACGGAGACCCAGCAAGCTATCATTGACGGCGGTACTGAGACAACTTGGGATGCTCAAGGCATTTCATGGCGTCTTCCGGCAGGGTTCAACAAGATGCAGGTGCTGAAAGAGAGTTTCAACTATGGATCTCCGGCTGCAGGCTTTTTGATCGCATCTGTCTCGGTCATGCCGGACGACTTCCCGTCCGAATCGAGCATTGAAGCGAATTACACGAGCGCCCTCGAACAGCTCAAGCAGGGAAAGTACGAGAGCGTGAGATGGCTTGAGATCGATGGCGTAAAAGGCGTTGAGTGGGTTGAGGCGATGCCGGAGATCAGAGACGGCGCGCGGCGTCATCAGTGGATCGCGGCGCGACGATACCTCGGGCAGAACCAGCAGTTGAACATTATGGTTTCAACCGATGGTGACAAGTTCGACAAACGCCGGGATACGTTCGCCGCGATCATGTATTCGATGAAGATCCCGAAGGGGTGAGAAAATAGTGAATAGTGAATAGTGACGAGGGACGAGGGACGAGGGACAAGTGACGAAGGACGAGGGACGAGAGCCTTGACTATTCCCTATTCCCTATTCCCTCAAAGAGGTGTTGGCGCATCGGAATGCGGAACGAAACATTTCCGGCAGCGGGCCTCGTACTTGTCGCTGGCACCCACCTCGACCCGCTCGTCTGATTCGACGGTCCTTTGTGAGTAGTTCGCCGTCCCGCCACATTTCACGCAGATCGCGTGGGTTTTGGTAATAAATTCCGCGACGGATAATAGCTGAGGCATCGGCTCGAACGGTCGGCCCGTATAATCCTGATCAAGGCCGGCGACGATCACGCGCTTCCCGTTCGCGGCGAGCTGGTTGACCGCATCGATCAATCCCATATCGAAGAACTGGCCTTCGTCGATCCCGACCACCTGCGTGTCGTCGTCGATCTGCTCCATCAATTCCTTCGCGGTCGAAACGGGTTTCGAATTGTGCGTCTGGCCCGAGTGGGATGCGATCTCCTCGATCGAATAGCGGGCGTCGATCTTCGGCTTGAACACTTGTACCTTTTGGCGGGCGATACGCGCACGATTCAGACGGCGAATCAGTTCTTCCGACTTTCCCGAAAACATCGAACCGGCGATCACTTCGATCCAACCCGTTCCATTTTGCCTGTTCTTGCGGCGTTCTTCGGTGTTATCGAACGCGAATTCTTCGACCATAATTGCTTTCACGGGCAGAAACTCGAGTGTCAACGAGCGTGCGAACTGCAAATGTCGGTACGCTCTCTTACGGTCGCGTTTCTGCCCGGTAGAAAACCAATTATAGGTGAGAACGTAGAAAAGGTGAAAAAGTGAAAAACTCCTTTTTCACTTTTCGACTCTCGGACACTTAAACTGTCGTCGTGGCAATAAAGCTTTGCCCGAAATATAAACGGCCTTTTCTGGCGGAGAAGAAATCTGCCCGCACTGTCCCGAGCCGTACGCCTGGAATCAGGAGAGCCTTGCAAATCTTGGCTGCCTGGTGGCGACTATTCTTCCTCTAATTGTGCTGATCCTATTCTGGCTTTTCCTATTTCTGGGTGCCTTCTTTCGGTCGAACTACCCGGCGATCCTGAGGTCCGTCCCGGTCATGTTCCCCGGTTTTTCAACTCCCAAGAGCCCGAGGATGGTAGGAGCCACATCGCAAAGCGAACCGTCGGTCCTCAGCCGCAAATCCTTTGTGTCATGGCTCACCACATGTAACGGCACTGCGTTAGTCGTTGCAAATCTGTTGGGCTGCCCGGCCGCGTCAACCATCTCTTCGCAGCTTCCGTGAGACGAAGTCACGACGCTAATGCCACCAACTTTGCCCACCTTTTCGAGCACGCCGCCGAGACAGGTATCGACGTATTGAACCGCCTCGATCGTTCGTTCGAGATTTCCAGTTTCGGCAGCGATGGCCGACGCCGAGAAGTTAATGACGAATACGGCGGGCTCCTCGGCGCTTATATGTTGAAGTACACGGTCTGCGATCTTAAAACTTTCCAACTCCGGCTCGGATTCTCTGTGGTGATCTCCGGGGAGTTCTACCTGCACTCCGCACTCGTAAATCGAAGGGTCGCCACCGCCATTGAAAAAGCTGGTGACGTGCGGAAACCGATCAGTGCCGGCTATGCGATAGTTTGCGATCCGGTGACCCGCCAGTACCTGTCCGAGAACGCACCCTTCGGTTTCGGGTATATATGCCACGGGCAGGTTAAAACTGTGGTCGTACTCGGTTAGACATATCGCATCGAGCGCTGGTTTTGCTGTCGACAACCCTATATCCGGGATCGCGAGCGAACGTGCAAGCTGCCGCATCGTGTCCGCTCGATGATTGAAAAAGATAACGACATCACCGTCCTTGACGCTTGCGACCGGAACACCCCTGTCCTTTTCAAGAACGATCGGTGCGATAAATTCATCCGCGATCCCGCGAAGAAACGATTGCCGGACAGCGGTTCGCGCATCGATGGCCCGTTCGCCCTCGGCATGAACAAGCATCGTAAAAGCTCGCGCGGTGCGTTCCCAATTTTCTCCACTATCCATCGCGAAGAAGCGGCCGCATAGCGTTGCGATGCGTCCGACACCAATATCAGCCATCTTTATCTCGAGCGCTTCGACGTAAATATCCGCGGTTCGCGGCGGCACGTCGCGCCCGTCGAGGATCCCGTGAACAAAAACTTCGCGAACGCCCTCGCGTTTTGCCATCCGCAGAAGAGCGAATAGATTTTCTGCAGACGAGTGGACTCCTCCATCGCTCAACAGCCCGATCAGATGAACGGGTTTACCGGTCGCAGCGGCTCGAACCATCGCTGGTCGAAGAACGGCATTTTTTTCGAAGTCGCCGCTTCGGATAGCTCTTGAGATGCGAGCGATATCGGTTTGGACGACACGGCCCGCGCCTATATTGAGATGACCTGCTTCGGCGCTCCCCGGGAAACCGTGGGCCAATCCAACGTACTCGCCCGATGCCGCAAGCTGCGTTCGGGGATATCGCGAACAAAGTTCGTCGTAATACGGAGTGTGGGCAAGGGCGATAGCATTCCCGACGCCGCTATGGGAAATTCCCCAGCCGTCAAGAATGAGCAATGCTATGGGACGGTTATTTTGGGTGGTCATAATAAATGAAAAACGGAGGGATCGTTGAGGAATTCAGGTAAGGATCTCAGGACGAGAGACCTATCTGCGGCCTTTATTATAACCGAAACGACGTGGGCGGATGCAAGAATTTGTTTTAGTCATGAATTGTGAAATGGTGAATGGTGAATAGTGAATAGCTCGAAGAAAGTACTCAGCACCCTTCGCCTTGACTATCAACCAGTTACGATTAGCTCTTCGCCATTCGCCATTCACTATCCACTAGTACGCATCTGGCGCCGTCCGCTCCATCCAGCGCTCGGGGAACTTCAGGGCCGAGAATTCGAAATGCTCGTAAAGCCGGTGTGCGTCGCGGGTCGCAAGCAGCCACCGTCGCAAACCCTGCAGGTCCGGATGCTCGATGATCGCCTCCATCAACTTTTTGCTTACCCCGCGTCCCCGATATTCGCTCAACACAAACACATCCCCGAGGTACGCAAACGTGGCGAGATCGCTGACGACTCGAGCAAATCCGATCTGTCGATCTCCGACATACGCGCCGAAGCAAAGCGAGTTTTCAATAGCTGTCCTTGTCTGATCGAGCGTCCGGGTTTGCGCCCAGTAAGATTCCTCGGATAGAAAGCTCTGGATCGTTTCGATCTTCAAACGGCCCTTGTCCGTGCTGATCTCGAAATTCTCAATTTCCATTTTGATCGGTACGTTTCGCCTGTAGTGACCGAATGAAGTCATCGACCTCACGATTTGATGTAAGTTTCACGACGGATATTTTCTCGGCGTAACGTGTGAGTCGATCGACAACCTTACTCTCGACCTTTTCGGGTAAGTCCATGTCCCCTTAATAAACTCCAAAATCGAGCTTGTCGGGGCAAGGTCTGCGTCTTACCGCCCGATTCCTTTAGAATGCTCGTCGCTCTCGATCTGATAGAACGCCTTCCTTCCCGGATAGCGAGCCGAATCGCCGAGGTCTTCCTCGATGCGCAGAAGCTGGTTATACTTCGCGATTCGATCGGAGCGGCATAAGCTTCCCGTCTTTATCTGTCCGGCGTTCGTCGCAACCGCGAGGTCGGCAATAAAGGTGTCTTCGGTTTCGCCGGAACGATGCGAGATGACAGCTGTCATGTTGTTAGTCCGTGCAAGTTCGATCGCATCGAGCGTCTCCGTCAGCGTGCCGATCTGATTCACCTTGATCAGGATTGAATTCGCCGCCCCTTCGTCGATTCCCTTCTGCAGGAAGCGAACATTCGTAACGAACAAATCGTCGCCGACAAGCTGGACGCGTTTGCCGACAGATCTCGTCAGACTTTTCCATCCGTCCCAATCGTTTTCCGCCATGCCGTCCTCGATCGAGATGATCGGATACCGATCGCACCAGTCGGTCCAGTACGCCGCCATTTCTTCGGACGATAACTCGCGTCTATCGCTCTTCTTGAAGATGTACTTACCGTCCCTATAGAATTCGCTCGCAGCCGGATCGAGCGCGAGCATCACGTTACCGCCGGCGTTGTATCCCGCTTTTCCGATCGCTTCGAGGATCGTCTCGATCGCCTCTTCGTTCGATTTCAGGTTCGGTGCGAATCCGCCTTCGTCGCCAACGCCGGTCGAGTAGCCGCGTGATTTCAAAACAGATTTCAGATTGTGAAATATCTCGGCGCCCATTCTAAGCGCCTCAGCAAAGGTTTCCGCCCCGACGGGCATTACCATGAATTCCTGAAAATCTACGTTGTTGTCCGCATGCGCGCCGCCGTTGAGGATGTTCATCATCGGGACCGGAAGCGTTTTCGCGTTAGCACCGCCGATGTACCGGTAAAGAGGAATTTCGAGCTCGGCGGCTGCCGCACGGGCCGTCGCAAGCGAGACCGCGAGGATCGCGTTCGCCCCGAGATTCGATTTCGTCGCCGTACCGTCAAGCCCGATCATCGTCTCATCGACAAGCGTCTGATCAAGCGCATCCACACCCTCGAGCTCGCGGCTTATCTTCTCATTCACGTTCTCGACCGCTTTCAAGACGCCTTTGCCGAGATACCTGAGATCATCGCCGTCGCGAAGCTCTACCGCCTCGTTCTCGCCGGTCGACGCACCGCTCGGGACGGCAGCCCGTCCGGTCGTGCCGTCTTCGAGAATAACCTCGGCTTCGATCGTCGGATTACCGCGTGAATCCAGGATCTCGCGTGCCCACACTCGTTCAATAAAGCTCATTTATTCGCTCCGTTGGATTATTTTGAAGTTAATTAAATTTATCGTGAAAGGAGTGGAAAGACAAAAGGCCTCCCTCCAGGCGATCGCTCGCATCCGACAGCATCCTCATCGGCCGGCAAGCGTTCCCTCGCTCCTTCAGGAGCGAAATGTTTGTAGACCGGTCGCGACAATCGTAACCAAGTCTGGAAGAACGCGAAATACGACTGATACGGAGCCAACCGCCCTTGCCGCACAAGATTTACAAACATCGGGCTCCTACCTAAGCCGATCGCGCTTAAGTTTCACCTTTTCCCGGCACGTGAAAAAGCGAAATCAGCGCTATTAAGAACCGAAGCGTTCAATGGAGTTCATCAGCTACTATGCAGTTTTTTCCAGCCGCACTTGCAGGATCCGTCGTTTCGCCGCTTTCTCGATCTTGAATACGTGGCCGTTGAAAGGTACGGTGTCGCCTTCGGAAAGGATCTCGCCGGCCTGAGAAAGGAGAAACCCGGCGACGGTGGTGTAGCCTTCGGACACCGGCAAGGTCAAAGCAAGCCTGCGGTTGAGGTCCCGAACGGCGAGGCCCCCGTCGAGAAGATAGCTTCCGTCAGGCTGCTGGTGGATCTGATCGTTGACCTCTTCGTCATGCTCGTCCGATATCTCGCCGACGATCTCTTCGAGCAGGTCTTCAAGCGTAATGATCCCTTCGACCCCGCCGTGCTCGTCAACGACAAACCCGAAATGAAACTTCTCGCGCTGCATCCGACGCAGAACATCTTCCAGGCGTGCCGTATCCACGACGTAAACCGGCTTTTGCATGATGCGTTCGAGACGAAATGCGTTCGGTCGAATCAAGCTGGTCATTACTTCTTTGCTGTGAACGACGCCGACCATGTCGTCGAGGGAGCCGCGATAGACCGGCAGACGCGAATATCCGTGCTGACGAAACGCCTCGGCGATCTCTTCCAGCGAGCACGTCTCGGGTACGGCGACGATCTCGGTCCGCGGGATCATCGCCTCTTTGACGGTCGTCTCCGAGAATTCGAATACCTTGTTGATCAGCCGGCGCTCTTCTTCGTTCAAGTGGCCGCTCTTTTCGGAGACATTTATCAGTTGCCGTATCTCGTCTTCGGTATAACTCGACCCATGCTCCCCCGAAGGGTGCAGGCCGAAAAGCCTCACGGTCTTCGTGCCCGCCCAATCGAGAAGACGTATCGGATAGTTGAAGATCTTGTAAAAGATCTGAAGTGGCAACGCGACGGCGAAGGAGACTCTCTCGGCCAGTTCAAGCGCGGCTGTCTTCGGAGCAAGTTCACCGAACACGATGTGGAGAAACGTTATGAACGCGAACGCAATAATGAATGAAATACTGTGCAACACCGGACCCGACGACAGAAACGCAAGACCCGTGACCGATCCTATCCATGCCAGTGCCGGATCGAGCAAAGCTGCGACCGCAGGTTCGCCGATCCATCCCAAGCCGAGCGACGATAGTGTTATTCCGAGCTGAGTCGCCGAGATGTAAGCGTTCAAGTTGTTCAGCATCGAGAGCAGCCGGACCGAGGCTTTGTCGCCGTCGGCCGCCAGCGTTTCGATCCGCGACTTGCGCACACCGACGAGGGCAAATTCGGCCGCGACAAAAAACCCGTTCGCGAGAACGAGCACAATTACCAGAAAGATCTTGAGTGCTGCGGACAGGAATGTCGGCGATTCAGGGATTGCACCGGTCTCGGCGGCAAGAAAGAAAAAAGCCAAACTAGCGGGGTCATCCATCTCGGAAACTGAACTAAACTATCGAACCTCGATCTCCTTTAACTCGGCCGTTGTTGCGGCTTTATTGACTGGCAGATTATAACACACCGGCTACAAGCAAAGCCCCGACGCCGGAAAGTCGAAAACAACTCGAGATTAGCCCAGATCGTTTCTCACGCACGCCGACACGGAAACTCAACTGTCGGCACACAACCTACGACCGCTGATCTCTATCGCCAAATCCGTCCGTCTGCATGTCGATAAGCTCCTGGACCAGCATCCGGCAGGATCCGCACCCGGAACCCGCTCGACATGCGTCCGACACCTGCTGGACCTCGGTATATCCGTTGGCCGAGATCGCAGCGATGATCTTTTCTTCGGAAACGCCAAAGCAGGTGCAGATCAACGCCTTTTCGCCCTCGTATTCTTCGATTCGACGCTCGCGATAGAGCGCCATGGCATTGCGAAGCGATTGAAACACGACGAGCGCGCACTGAGCTCGGTCGGCGGGAAACGCTCCGAGCTCAACGCAGATCGCCTGAGTCAACTCATGATCGTTCAGCCCGTGGAGATCTAAGAGGGTTTTCCCGCCTAGCCATTCGCAGAGGGTGTCGGCCGCCGCGATCATGAATCCGCAGCCGTTTGTACGAAACGTCACTGCATCGATGGATTCCGCATCGACCTTCATTCTCACCGACAGCTCGACAAACGAGCCGCACACAAAGCTCGCGCTCGTTCCCACGGTTCCCATCCGGTCCGCACCTGAGTTCGAGGGCGATTCGAATCGTTTTTTGATTGTCGCTGGATAAAATCCCACATGCAGATTTTGCCACGATGAAACGCAATTCGCATGTGAGCTGATCCGTCATGTAAAATCCTTTCAGGATGTATCGCGTCTTTTTGTACATGGCTGTGTTGATCGTTTGCTTCGGCTGTCGCCCCGCGGCCGCTCCGGTATCGGTCGGCAATAGACCTGTATCGGTCAACGGCGTGCCGGCACGGGATGCTCAATCGCAGCCGATGAAACCGGTGGGCGATATGGGATGGACCGACCGCAATGACGGTCACGTGGAAAAGCTGAAAGACTTGAAGGGCAAAGTTGTGATCCTCGATTTCTGGGCGACCTATTGTCCGCCGTGTATCGAAGAGATCCCGCATCTGATGGCGCTTCAGGCGATGTACCCATCGGATGTACGCGTCATCGGATTGCATGTCGGCGGTGAAGAAGACCGGCCCAAGATCCCCTCCTTTGTCGAGCAGCTCAATATCACTTACCCCCTCGCTTTTCCGGAAGATGCTCTGACCGCATATGTCTTTGGCCAGGAAACAGCGATACCGCAAACGGCCGTGTTCGACCGGACAGGCAAAATGGTGAAAAAGATCACGGGCTTTAATTCCGATATTAAAGTCGAGCTCGATGAAACGGTCGCCGCGGAGATCGCGAAATGAAGAATGGCCCCGTGAGCGACAGATATATTCGAACGCTCGAACAGGTTTCCGCCGGCGGAGTCGTTTTTCGTCTCAACAACACGGAGGCTGAGATCGCGATCGTGCGCATCGTCCCGGATCTGCGCTGGCAGCTGCCGAAAGGCTTGATCGATGCGGGTGAGACGATCGAACAAGCAGCACTTCGCGAGGTCCGCGAAGAATCGGGACTCATCGCGGAACTCATTTCCTCAATCGATACTATCGAGTACTGGTTCATCACCGACCGTGACGGAGAGCGTGTCCGCTATCACAAGTTCGTCCACTTTTTCCTGATGCGGTATGAGGGTGGTGACGTCGCCGACCACGATCACGAAGTCGATGAAGCCCGGTGGGTCGGCATCGAAACGGCACTCGGGATGCTTGAGTTCAAGGGCGAACGCGATGTCGTCGTCAAAGCCGGGGCGATGATCGTCGGCCGGGGCGAACAGGGAGCAGCATGACGTTTCGACATTCAGAAGCCATGTGTTAATTTCGACTTCGGTCAACTTTACTTAATGCGCGATATTCCAGTTGGTAACGGCTCTCTGCTTGTCGCTTTCGATGACAAGTATCAAATCCGTGATATTTATTTTCCGCATGTCGGACAAGAAAATCATACCGAGGGTTTTCCGTTCCGGTTCGGCATTTGGACCGAAGAAACATTCTCGTGGACGTTCTCCGACGAATGGTCACGCAGCCTTAAGTATCTCCGTGAGACATTGGTGACCGATGTTCGGCTCGAGAATGCCGAGATCGGAATTCGAATCGATTGCCGGGACACGGTCGCGAGCCACGATAATATTTTTCTGCGTCGGATACGCGTCACCAACCTCAAAGACAGCCGACGCGAGGTCCGCGTTTTTTTGCACCACGATTTTCGAATCTACGAAAACAAGGTGGGCGATACTGCTTATTACGATCCTGACACTTCGTCCCTCGTGCACTATAAGAAGCATCGATACTTTTTGATCAATACAGAGCCGCAATTTGATTCGTTCGCAACCGGACGCAAAGATTTTCGAGATCATGAAGGGACATGGCGCGATGCCGAGGACGGTGAACTCAGCGGCGGTGTCGTGACGGAGGGTTCCGCCGATTCAACCCTCGGGGTTCATATGGACATAGACGCCGACGGTACGCGAGAATTCTTTTATTGGATCGCCGCCGGTACGTCATACGCCGAAGTAAAAGATCTGAACGCTCATGTACTTGAGCGTCGCCCACAACGCTATCTCGACTACACGTCCAGTTACTGGCGATCATGGGTCAACAAAAACGAAATCAACTATGGCGACTTGCCCGACGAAGTAATTGAACTTTATAAGCGTTCCCTGCTGATCATGCGGACGCAGATCGACAACGATGGCGCGATCATAGCCGCGAACGACTCGGATGTTACGGTGCGCGCAACCGATCATTACAGCTATCTTTGGACGCGTGACGGTGCGTTGGTTGCCAACGCTCTCGACCTCGCAGGCTTTTCCCATGTCGCCCGCCGGTTTTATAAATTCTGCGCGCGGTTGGTCCATCCAAACGGTTATTTTCTTCAGAAGTATAACGCCGACGGGACCGTCGCCTCGGGCTGGCATCCCGCCTGGAACGTTAACCATCAGACACCGATGGTTCCGATCCAGGAAGACGAAACCGCGCTCGTTCTATGGGCTCTGTGGCAGCATTACGAGCGGTACCGCGACATTGAGTTTGCTCATCAACTCTACAGAAATCTCGTTATTCCGTGCGCCGACTTTATGTCGGAATTTCGTCATCCCGACCTCAAGCTCCCAAAGCCAAGCTGGAACCTTTGGGAAGATCGCAGAGGGATTCATACTTTCACATGTGCGACGGTCGTCGGCGGCCTCCGAGCCGCGGCGGGATTCGCCTCACTCTTTGCCGAAGGGGACAAAGCCGCGAAATATGAATCGGCCGCAACTGAAATTGTTGAAGCAATGCGGAAGCACCTCTACAGCCCGCAGATCGGACGCTTTCTGCGTTCTTTGCATTTTCATAACGACGATCAGTTCGAACCAGACGCGACGATCGATGCCTCGTTGTTCGGAACGTTTTATTTCGGCGCCTTTGATGTCGATGACCCGACGGTCGCGATGACGATGAAGGCGATCGAAGAGAAGCTCGCGGTAGCCGGTGGAATAGTCCGCTTCGAGAATGATGGATACATGCGGACATCGGCTGACTCGATCGGAAATGTCTGGTTCATCTGTACCCTGTGGCTCGCCGAATATTACATAAGTACAGCCCGAACACCGGCCGAGCTTGA
>JBDTWZ010000003.1:0-47414 GCA_040006435.1 Acidobacteriota bacterium | reverse complement strand
GTCCCTTGTCCCTTGTCCCTTGTCCCTTGTCCCTTGTCCCTTGTCCCTTGTCCCTCGTCCCTCGTCCCTCGTCCCTCGTCCCTCAAACTCGTCCTTAGCGTACAATCAACTCCATGGACGACAAATACAATATAAGTAAGAGCAAAAAGCCCGCGACAAAACAGGAAGTTCTTGCTCAGCAGATTGAAGAATTGGTAAAGCGTCGGGACACAATTACAAATCTCGCCGAAAAGCAGACCATCAATGCGGAGATCACCAAGCTGTTTGCGCAATATGAAAGACTGAAGATCTGAACTTAGTTGTCAGTCGCCGGAGAGTTGCCTGGTTGTCTCTTCCTTTGCGGGTTCGGGTTCGGGTTCTTTCTTTGTGTTGTTTGGTGGTTAAGGTTTTAAGAAATGGAACCACGAATCCACACGAAAAGGACAGGAACAATTTCACGACCTTTTGGATCATTCCGAACTGGCCTTTACTTAGCAGGCAGGATCGTTTTCAGCCGCCAGTCGATATCCGAGAATGTATCTTCGCGTTTGATAAGTAACCAATTCTTTTCACCTGAGCCTTTCGGGCCGGTCATTCGGATCAGGATAAACTCGCCGCGGACTTTCTTACCTAGAAAAGTAAATTCAATGCGGCCCTCGTCGTACTGCAATTGCGGATCGACGAGAGTCTCGTACTTGCCGCTGTCCCATATGCGGACCTCGCCGGCGCCATACGAGCCTTCGGCGAGCGCTCCCTCGAACTTAAAATATTTCAGGCTGTGATCAGGAACGGCGACGGCGAGGCGTTTGTCATCCGGATCCATCGACGGTCCTTTCGGCACCGCCCACGACTTTCCTATACCGCCGATCTCGAGCCGCAGATCGAAATGCAGACGGCTTGCGTGGTGCTCGTGTATGACGAACCGCTTACGGATAGGTTTCTGATTTGTGACTGCGTTGCGTGGAACTTTGAGGATTCGCATATAGGTTTATAATATCCGCATGACTAGCTCATTTCATACAATTCTGATTCTAAGCATTGTCATTTGGATCGCGGCTTGTGGGCCTGCGGGAGAGGCTCAGAAGCCGACCACTCCTGATCCGGGTAAGCCCGCCGCAACTCCATCCAAGAGCATTACCCCGGCCGATATCGCGAAGCTGAAATGGATCGAGGGCACGTGGCGGGGAATGGATGGTGACAAGCCTTTTTACGAGCGCTACAAGATCGAAGAGAACGCGATGGTCGTCCAGAGTTTGAAAGAGGACGGCACGCTGGATGGCGAAGCCGATCGTTTTGAGCTGACGAACGGCGAGTTCGGCAAGGGCGAAAGCGACAAGCGTTCCGCCGCGAGCGAGATCACGGAAACGCACATTCAGTTTGTTCCCGCGGTTCCCGGCAAAGGTAATAACTTTCGGTTTGAGAAACAGTCGGATGGAACCTGGATCGCGATACTTGAATGGCCGGCGACCAGCGACAAACCGGCCCGGCAGAAGATCTATTTGATGGGACCGTGGCAACCGAAAAAGTAAATCTGCTCTACATGGTATTCGAACATTTTCACGAAGGCGCCCGCACGGTGTTTACGAGCGGTTTCGTAAGAACTGGCGAATGATGCCGGACGGCTTGAATTATGTCGCGAGCTGGATCGAGCCCGACCCCATCCGGTGCTTTCAGGTGATGGAGTGGGACGACCCCGCCGTGTTTGCCGAATGGACATCGAAGTGGGACGACCTGATGGAGTTTGAAGCGATCCCGGTCATTACATCCGCCGACGCGCAAGAAATAATGCGCAATCGGCCGCCGCCAGGCGGATAGGAATCAAAATAGCCTGTTCGACCGTTGCCGTCTGTTGAAATCGAAAAGTGTTGGCTGCTGGAGATGCCGGTCAGGCTGCTTTCCCGAACCTTGAAATTTTTCCGCTCGCGCCTTTTCCCCGTCCGGCTGTCGGTCATTAATAATGAGCGAACGTTTTCCGTCTTTCACTTCCTGATAAAGCTGCGGCACGCGCGCCTCGGCGTAGGAAAGCAGTTCGGTCGAAAGAAATTCGTTGTTCTTATCCGCGTCGGCAAGCGATGCAACAATGCCGTCTTGCAACAACGCATATGAAAGCAGTCCGTGCTGAAGGCTGCCTAATTCCAGCGCGACGTCATTCGCCTGCGTCGCCGCAAGTATCTTCATGTCCTTGTCGTATGCAAGCTGGCCAAGACCGCGACTGCCCATTGGGCCCGGTTTGAATCCTTCGCCCTGCACTGCGGCAGCTGCGTAGCACGCATCGATAATGAAGATCATTTCCGAAGCGGTGATGCCGCCCATCCATAGGGAAAGCTCATCCGATGAGATCAATTTCCTCGTCACCTCGGGAGTAAATCGAATATTCTCGTGGCCGATGTCATACGGAAGCAGGTAGAATACGCCCGCGTTGTCGGCGTAGCCGTGCCCGGCGTAAGTGATGATAAGCGTGTCCTCGGGGCCGATCGCTTTTATTCGGTCGCGGTTCGGGATCTGCTTAAGCGTCGAGTCCGGGATCGCACTTATTTCCTTCGCGTTACCCGAGAGCAGCGCGAACACACTGCGTATGATCGCCTTTTGCGCGTGGTTGACCGAAAGTTTTCCGTCACGCGCGTAATCAGAGATCAGAGGAACACGAACAACCTCTAGATACTTGTCTTTCGCTTGCGTCAGACGCGTGCCGAGAACTTCTTGCATCTTCCGGGCGTCGTTTGCGGCGTAACGAAGATCATACGCAGCGTTCTCCGAAGCGTTGACACCTATCGAAATAAGAAACGCGCGGCCTTTTTTCACAGATCCGGTCACGGCGCCTGGTATCGTGAAATGGAACGGCTCGGTGGTCGCACTCTTTACCCTATCGGCATTGAAAGCATACGCGGTAAATGCCGCGTCAGTCCGACCGTCGCGAGGAAGCTGTATGTTTCGGAACGTCACTTCAGCCTTTGTCGGGGAAATGATCTTCACATTTTCCGATCCGCTCGTAAATACGTCGTTCGCTTTGCGCCAGAGCGCTCTCTCGCCTGCCGGGTCCAGGCCTGGCGCTCGCAAGCTGTACTCCGCCAGCGTGTCGCCGGGCGTCGAGACGCTTACCAGTTGTCCATCGCGAAATAGTCGGACGTCAAAAACTCCAGACTTCCGCTTCCCGGATTCTTCAAAAACGCTTTCGACCTCGACCGTTACATTCACGCGATCATTTGCTTTGGCGGCAGGCGCAATACTTTTTATCGCCACACGCGGCTGCACGCGACTGATCTCGGCGATCGACGTCAGCGGCTTGAATTCCGTGTCACAATTTCCTTGCTCTGTACATTTCAACAACCGCGGCAGAAGCCCCGGCTCGTAATACTGGCGCATAAAGAGCTCGAGCGGACGGGGTGTTAGTGGCTCATCTGATATCACCCAGTGAAGGCCCTTCCCAGTTCCCAGATCCTCGCTCGTATCAAATCTCCCGTCCGCAAGCGTCGTCACCCATCCGCCGGATTTGAGCGCCACGATCTCAGCGATAACTTTCCACGTTGTCGTATCTCGAAGTCGTATCTGGCCGGCCTCGCCCTTCTCGGGGTCTAGTTTTCCGTTGGGTGTCGCCAGACAGAATCTTTCGAGCAGCTTCGGCGCCGCATTTGCAAGCATCTGCAGCGTCTCGTCGTTCTCCGGAAGTGACGGTCCTTCTTCTCCTGTTAAGACGTTCCATTGTCGAATGACGTAATCATCACTGCCCGCGTACAAGGTGCGCTCAGTTTTATCGAACCCCACCGCCCACGCCCGGAATCGTTGTTTTGCACGGAGCGTTCTTATTTCGGCATTCTTAAACAGATCCCAGATTAAGACGCTTCCGTCCGAGTATCCGATCGCGAGGGACCTGCCGTTATGATTGAAACTGACCGACAGAGGTTCGCCGTCCGCTAACACCAAGCCGGGGGATGGTGCCGAAGAAATCTCGTGGCTAACTATTTCTTTACGCGAGCCGACATCCCACATTCGGAAATGACCGTCAGCATTTGCACTGGCGAGCCATTTCCCGTCCGGGCTGAACGCGATCGAGTTGACCTTGCCAATGGCGGGACCGAACGGTTCAAGCTCGGCTCCTGTTCTGACATTCCACATCTTCACGTGGCGACCGCTCGCGCTCGCGAATAGCGTCGCATCGTTGTTGAACTCAAGTGAATACACATAACCGTCGGCGCCCTTTATGTCCTCAGACAACGTTCGAAACGTTTTCCCCGATCGGAGGTCAAGAAGTTTAATCGCTTTCTTGGTGTCGCGGTCCCGCGTAAATCCAACGGCGAGGTACTCCCTGTTTCGACTAAATTTGAGCGACTGTATGGGCTCAACCAGGCGCCCGAATTCGCTGACTGATTTCTTCTTTCCGACATCCCATATTTCAAACCTCCCCTCGCGCCCCATCCTCGCCACGAGCTTCATGTCGGCACTAAAGGCGAGACGGTTCGGAATGTCCCACTTTTCAAGATTGGCTTCTTCTTTTCCGGTCGACGCGTTCCAGAATTGGATCGATCCGTCACCGCTTCCGGTGACGAGAGACTGGTCGTCGGATGAAAACGCCAGGGAGTTGATCCGGTTCGTCCCGGAGTAATTATTCCCGAAACTAAAACTCCTAGGTGCGCCCTGGCCGGCGATCGACCAGGTGGATATCGCAAAACGGTAGGGCAGACCGAGCCAGAATCGAGAAACACCGTCTGAATAAACAAAATTCGCGTCGATCTCATCGGTCGTGGCGACGGTAACGGTTTGCAGGTCGTTACTGAAAGCGATGGCCGTGATCTTTCGTCGGGATTTGATCTCGGTCATGGGCTCTTTCGCGACAAGTTCCTGATAAGCTTTATCGAGCTCCGGAAAATGTCCCTTGCCAATTTCCGGTGGATCGAATCTCGGTATTTCTGTCGATCGCAGCAGTCCGGTCTTGATGTTCCAGACATGCAGTTGACGACCATCACTCACAGCTAGTAGCTGGCCGGTGCGGTCGAATGTCAATAACCTGTTGAATTCGGCATCAAACGTGGTGGGAAATTTCTTTCGCTCGCCAGTTAGCAGATCTATTACAGTGATCTCGCTGGAGCCGAACGCAACGTGATTTCCGTCGGGGCTAAGGCTGTCGCCATAGTGGGACAGGCTCCGGCTTACTTCCACCGTCCGTTGCGCCTGTCCGGTCGTCACGTCGCAATACCGAGCCTTCCCGTCCTCATTGATACCAACAAGCAACCAATTAGACGAAAATGCGATAGCGAACGACCCTTCAAGGCAGTCAAGGACGCGAAGCTGCCGGCCCGTCTGGACGTCCCAGAGCAGCACGTTGGTGTGAGCGTCAATACTCGCCAGCAACCGTGAATCCGGAGTAAAGACCGCTTTGTACAGCTCCTCCGCGTGTCCCGTTTGGACGACAAACTTCGCCTCCTGTGAAACGGCGACAGCAACGACGGAGAGAAGCGTCAACCACGTAGCCAGCCAACGGATCACCAATGGCAAAATGCAGCTTGACTCTTTCATTCTTTGAGTGCCTCCGACACCGACTCCGACTCTACGTGACAAGCGGAACAGAAAACGTTTCATGGTGAAAACAGTTGGTGTATGGCTATCTCCAATTCCCTATCAGCACGAACGGCGACCAATAGAACGGATGGGCGAACGGCCGTTTCGGATCGGCGACGTAAGGCTTCGCGTCTTTCTTCGCGATCGTGAATGTTTCGGCACGCGTCGCAGATTTTCTTTGCTCCCCTCCTGTCTTAGGAGGGGTGGCAGCCGCATCGGCTGACGGGGTGGTGCCGTCAACGACGATCTTCACTTGCGACGCGTCCGAGCGCGCCGCCGATCTGGAAGTCTTCGCCGAACCTCTCAACAACGCCAACTGCGCATTTCGTAATGCCTCCGCCTTGTTCTGTTTCTGGTTCACCTTCAAGTCGTAAAATTCCCGCATCAGCCACGGTGTCGAATTATCGGCCACCGGCCACAGTGTAGCGAGTACCGACTGAGCACCTAACCGCTGGGCTAATTCGAAAAACGCATCGACCTCGCGGCCGTTGGCGTCGGCCTGCTGGGCAGCGGTATTGCACGCCGACAGCGTGAGCAATTCGACGCCGGCGAACATATCCTTCTGCGTTTTCATATCGGCCAGCGTAAACGGGGCACCATCGCCGAGCAGCAGAAACGATCGCGTGTCGTCTCCGGGCCAAAAACTGAAATGCGTCGAGATATGGACAAGCGGACGCTTCACATTCAATGCCTCGACCATCGCGGCGCGCGTAAACTTCTCGTCCTGATAAACTTCGCCGCCGAAGATGCCTCGGCGTTTCGACCGCGTGACAAGCATCCCGAGTTCTTCGGTTACTCCGGGCAAAGACGCAAAACTCTTTACTGTGCCCAGCAGATCTACCGTGTGCTCCTTGGAGGTGCCGAATGCGGTCGCTGTCCATTTCGTTTTCACCGGTCCGGTCAGCCGTTCGCGATCGGCGCGTGTGAAATTAATGTGGCGGTATTTTTCCACGAGGTACCTTTTTCCGTCGAAGAGCGCGGCCATCGGTATGTACCGCAAGCTTCCGTCGAGCGACCATAGTATCGAGCCCGTCCCGACCGGAAGTTCCGCCTCGATCGGTTTGAAGACGATATCGTAAAGTTCTTTTCCGATCCCCCTCGGATCGTACCGATCAGACTGGAGCAGCGCCCACATCGTCTTGGCCTTTGCCTCGAGCGAGGAACGTTCGATCGGCACCGAAACGGAGCACATCCCGTCGGTCGAGACAATGATCGCACTGAGCTTATCAGCCCCGGTCAAAACGTAAACCGCTGCCGCCTTTTGATGCGTCGATCGCTCCAACTCGGCCAGAACGACTCGCATATCGAGCTCGTCGGCAACGTCCCCGATCTCGTCGCTCGCGTTAGGCGTTCCGGTCAGATCGCGTTCGACCTCTTGAAGCGTCTTCGCAAAATTCTCCGCGGCTGTTTTTATTGCCGAGTCCTTTTCCGCCGCTGCAACGGTCCCCGCAACGACCGCACTTGTGTCCAGGCGTCCCGAGATTTCGACCTCGCGCTGCGTCAGGCTGATCGGCTTAAGCCGATTCGCGGACTCAGCTTCGTCGTCAAAGACCTGTTGGTCCTTGAAAGCGTTCAGCACCTGTTGGGCTTCGGTCAGGCGGCCCTCGGCGATCAGCAATTCCGCCAGTTCTCGATAAGTGGATTCGACCTTGGCGAGATAGGTCTTCTGAGTTTGCCGATCGAATTTGCGAATGTTCGCCCTCAGCGATTGAAGTTTGCTGGCAGCAAGTTTGCCAAAAAGGATCGCGGCCCTCGGACGCATCGCCTTTTTATGGGCGGCCATCAGGTTCGCAAGTGTCGTCGCCTCGCGTCTCGGATCGGCGATGTACTTTAGCAGGAACAGCGACCGGCCATAATTCTCGACCGACTTTTCCGTCACACCTAGATCGGAATACATCCTGCCGTAGTTGTTCAGGATCGTGGCCTCGTGCCCGAGATTTCCTGTCTCCTTAACGATCGCCATCGCCTGGTTCAATGAGTCGGTAGCTTTTTCCTTGTCGCCCAGCTCGGAATAGATGTCGGCCATGTTCGTAAGCGTGATTGCTTGCCGATCGCGGTCCTTTAGATTTTTCAGCAGCGGCAGCGAGCGGGAATAGTGGTCGAGTGCGGATCGAAGTGCGCCCATCTCCTGGAAGACGCGTCCGAGGTTGTTGAGTATCGTCGAGAACAGCTCGGAGTAGATCGTGAGCTCTTCGTTTTTCGCTTCGGGCATGCGTTCGAGGACGATGAACATCGCTTCCATATAGCTACCCATCGCCTTCTCATTTTCGCCGAGGTCGAGATAGATCCCGCCCTTGTTCACGACGCTCTTTATCGTCGTGATTCGGTCGCCCGACGCCTTTGCAGCTGCTTCCGCCTTTTCGAGGTTCTCTAGCGCTTCGGAGCCTTTCCCGGCGGCGCGCAGGGCGTTGCTGATGTTCAACTGAATTCGCGCCTCAGTTTCTGTCAGACCTAACTTCGCAGCGAGCGGAAGAGCTTCGCGGAAGTATTCCAGCGCCTTAGCGTGGTCACCCATTTCAAGAAGAACGCTGCCGATGTTGTTTCCCACCTCGGCCTGCAGTTCGGTAAGATTATTCGCCTTGGCGATCGCGAGCGCCGCGAGTGTGGCATCGAGCGCCCGCCGCTTATCGCCGAGCGCCGTGTAAACTCCGCCGATCATCATCCTTGCGAGCGCGAGTTGCTCAGGGCCGCCCTCAGATTCCAAGATACCCGCTGCTTTGTTCAGCTCCGCGAGCGCCTTTTGGTTTTTTTCCTGCCGGGCGTGTGCGATGCCTATGGTCAGCAGGGCCGCAGCTTCACCCTTCTTGTCGCCGGCGGCGGTCGATATCGCAAGCGAATCTTCCGCGTGCTTCAGGGCCGCTTCGAGATCGCCCTGACGAAGATCGGCTTCGGCGAGATCGTTCAACGCTTTCGCCTCGGCCTTTTTGTCGCCCCTGTCGCGGGCGAGCTTTAGCTCCGTCTCGAAAACACGCTTCAACCCCGCGGGGTCATTTTTCAAACGGTTGGCGGTCGCTATCAGATCGAGAGCTTCGGATTCAGCGCGGGTGTCCTTTTCACGCTGCGCGACGCCGAGCATTTCCTGGAATGAAATGAGCGCCTTTTGCGCGTCGCGGCCGATGAGATGAAGCGAACCGATATTCGCCAGCACTTCCATCTCGCGTTTCTTATCGCCGGCAGATCTCGCGAGAACGAGGGCCTGCTCGTTGAAGGAGATCGCTTTCGGCACATCGCCCATGTCGAGGTGCAACTTGCCGATGATCTTCAACAGATCGATCTCGTCGCCCTTCATCCCCGCGGCCGAGTAGACCTTCAACGCCGCGTGATAATGTTCGAGCGCGGATCTCGGTTCGTCCAACTCTCGATACAACCTGGCGGTCCCGCAATGAACTTCCGCTTCGGCGATTCGGTCCGGGAGTGACTCGTAGATTGCGAGAGCCTGTTTGAAATAGTCGAGCGCAACGCGCTTGTTTCCGACCCGAATGCTGACACCGCCGAGCCATGTCAGGCAAAAGCCCTCGCGGTTCTTATCGCCAATCTGCTGGAAGATCGTGCGCGCTTCCCCGAATTTGGCCGCCGCAGCGGAAAGCGATTCCGGAGTGTTTTGTTTATAGAGGGCGGAGGCCTCGTGAAACAATACGTCGCCTCGTTTGGCTTTTTCTTCAGCGGTCTCGAACTTCGGATCAGTTTGAGCAAAGGCGAACGCCGAGACAAAAAAGATCGAGACGACAGCAACGAGAAAGTATCGCTTGTATGTCCTGCAATTCATCGTCTCCCCTCCGGTTGTCATTTAGAGATGACTCCGACTCTTGTGATTACTCGATCGGAAAAACGTTTCAATCCGCTATCTCCAATTCCCTATCAGAACAGACGGCGACCAGTAGAACGGATGTGCGAACGGCCGCTTGGGATCTGCCACGAAACGCCTTCGCGTCCTTTTTCGCAATCGTCAAGGTTTCGGCGCGCGTCACGGACACAAGGCGTTCACTGACTTTTCGTGACGGCGATGATATACGATGCAGCAACCGCGCTCTCGCCCTCGCTCACCGTCAGCTCGTTGCGTCCGGATTTTAGTTTCGCGGCCGGCACCGTCACGGCGATGCTTTTTTCACCATGCCTCACTCGTGTCTTTAGATTCTCCGCGACAAGCTCTCCGTTGAGCGTGACCGAAACAATGTCGCTCCCCACCACCGCATCGGACGGAATGCCGATGACGATCGAGACCAGCGCTACGCCAGAGGCTAATTCTAAACGTCTCACAGGAACGCCACTGTCGCCGCGAATGCCTATGCTGGATAGTACGAGTGTCGCGATCATCGGCGGGGGATTGTCTCCCGTCGGACGGCCTTGCGTGTTCCGGAGCTTCGCTATCTCTGCTTCGAGTTTCGCGATCTTTTCACGTTCGGCGCCGAGATCGGCGGCCAAGTCGCCGGATGTTTCACGTTCCGTTTCGATCTGGGTCGCAAGCTCGGACTCGTGTTGGCGTGAGTCAGTGAGCTGTTGCTGAAGTGCGTCGAGACGGCGATTTTCGCGCAGCAGATAGAGTGAGGCGAGCGCGAGTATCGCGATCAAACCGATCGATGCAAACTGCAACCCCGGCGACTTAAATGAAAAAAGCTGACCAAGCTTTGCAAAGGATCCCGAGCGCTCGGCGATCGTTATCGTTTTATTCTCCCCCCGCTCGCTCGCGATAAACTCCCGCAGCAGTTTTGCGTTTGCGACTTTATCTTTTCGCGCCGGAAGCATTGCGAGGCTCCGCTGGAATCGTTCACGCTTTTCACCCGCGAGTTTGTCCGCGGAATAAAGATCGACAAGCTCGTTTTCCCACGCGGCGATGTCGTAAAACATATCGTCGTCGCCGAGCATCGTGTCTTCAAATTTTTCTTGCTCCTCCTCGGACATCTCATTAAAGAGATAACGGTCGGCGGTATGCGGTTCAAATTCATTCATTAAGCGTTGATCCCTAACTCTTGGTGTGTTAAATCGGCCAAGAGGTTACACCACGATTCGGTTCATCTAAGATTCTGCTGAGCATATAGAATTCTCCCTATCGGACTAAGAGATGCGAACACCGGCGAGGCAGTCGTTTATACACGCCTCGAGCCGCATCCGAAGGCGGCACGCGCGAACCTTCAACGCATTTAGCGTCAATCCGAACGAGTCGGCGATCCTCTTGCGGGCGTCTTTTATCTTTTCACCCGCATCGGTGTCGTAGTATCCGACAACGAGACGGCTGTCCTCATCCGTAAACGTAACGACGACACATTTTCGCAAACACTTCATGCGGTCGTCCGCGTCGTCGAGAAAGCTCAGATCGGGCTCAACCGGAATTTCGGGCAGATCATCGCCGACGGCGTCGGCTTTGTTCTTTCTCGAATGCTCGAGCCAAATAAAACGCGCGACACCCCCGGCGAAGGCATTGAGATTCTCGATCGCCTCGCCGGCCGTGAGCTTAGCCGCGACGCGGTCGAGCGTTTGATCGGCAAGCTCGTCGGCATCTGATTCGGCACAGCCGCGCCAGCGGAGCAGATGGATTATCTTCATTCGCAGCACCTCATATTTTTCCGCGGCGATATCCTGATCGGCGTCAAGCCGGGTGAGGAGCATTTGAAGTGATGAGGTGGTTAGAGTGGACATCCCAGGTTTGCGGCTTTGCCGCGTCGCACTGCGTTGCGGCGAAGCCGCCAAGAAATGTCGTTCCCCCAAGAGCCTCGCCGCACTGCGGTGCGGCAGGGCCGCAAAGGAGATTGCCGCTTAATCATCTCGCAGCCGGGACGCTGAATATAGCCATCTTCGGATTGCCGAACTCGGTGTTGAGCTGCGGGTTTTGATTGCTATCCCAAGTTTTCGCTTGCTTCGCGACTGCGGGGCTGACCGCCGCCATTAGCTGCCGGTATGTTGTCGTTACCGGCTTCCGAGAATTAACGGTCTTCGGCATGTTCGCGAGTAGCGTACTCGTAAATAATCCCATCGGAACGCCGCCAATCTCCGCGTCCAGCGAGAACTCGTCATCCTTCGATCCGGTCATCGCAAGATACAATCCCTTAGCCGGCGGCAACGTGCGCGTCGAGCGTCTCATCTTCGGCTCTTTGAGATCGAGGTCGCTGAATTTGCGAACGCCGAATACCTGGGCGAGGGTCTGAACACGTGGGGTGGCCTCAGACTTTTTCGCCCGGTCGATCGAGCCGGAATGACAGCTGTCCGAGATCAAAACGGCTTGTGCGCCTTTGCGAGTGACGGCCGAAAAGATCTCGTACAGCTCGTCATCGAGAATCAGATTCCGCCACGGCTTGCCGCTCGTGAGCGAACGCGCATCGACGGGAACGATCGCCGAGTCATATTTATCTCGCTCGTAGATCACCTCCATCTCGCCCTCGTCATTCGGAGCTTCCATATAAATCATTTTCGTCTCGTCTTGCTCTTCGGAATATGCGTCCGGGAAAAGCGTTCCGTGTCCCGAGTAATGGAAAACCAAAATGTCGCCGACGCCGGCGAGTGCCTGATATTTTTTCAGGCCATTCAGAATACCGTCGCGGGTTGCGGCCGCATCGGTCAAAAGCGTTGTGTCGGCGGCTTTGAATCCGAATTTCGTCATCATCGCTTCCCGCATTTTCGTTGCATCATTAACGCAGCCTTTGAGCGGATTGATACCGCCGTCGTACTGGTTGATGCCGACGAAAAGGCCGTACTTTTTGTTTTTCGCCGATGCAGTCGAAACCGAGATGAATGCAATAAAGGCGATCGCCAGCGCCTTTCCGATCAGAGAATGTATCTTCATTTGTTGCTCCTTGAAAGTAAAAGTAATATTCCGAGCCTTCCGTTTTCGTCGGCCCTAGTTCCCAGTGTCGTTTATCTGAAAAACGGTTTCGAGCGTAGTCCAGTCGCCCGATGAGGCCAGCGAACCTCCACCCCGTCGTGTACCCGCAAGTGGCGGCTGCTCAAGGTAAGCGAAATCTTCGTAACCCATCCGCGCGGTCGAAAAGATGAACTTAAATCGGTCAATCCCAAGAGTTCGTGATGCCCGCAGCGCCCCGGCTTCTCTGAGTCGATCGTCCACCGTACGACAATCGTCGCCAGGGATAATGCGCTTGCCGCCGGCCGGTATGATCACTCCGTCCGCTTCCTCGGAGCGCTTTCCTCGCGGCGAGAATACACTCACGGCGCTCGTCGGATCGACATTAAGGAGCGCGACGTAGATCGGCATAGTAGAATTGTTGACAACCTCGAACCAAACGGGCTCGCCCGGAGCGAAAACGTACGTTCCGTTCGGCACGTCAGCGATCGAAGCCTGATAAGTTGTGAAGGTTAAGACCGAATCAACGCACTTATAGTCGCCAATAAGCCGAATCGGTTTCACAACTATTTTCCCGTTAAGTGCCGACCGCTTATTTGCGATGGCGTAAATCGATTTGAGTCCGGCAAGTTGAACAAGCCGTGTTTGCAGCCGCTTTGCAGCGGCCTCTTCGTCGGCAAAAGAAGTTTCCATGCAAAATCGAAACGGGACGAAATCGCGCCCGGCAAAATAGAACACATCACGATCGGGTCTGCCGATCGGGCCGACAGCCTCTTGATCCGTGGCGGTCGGCATCGCGCACGCAAAGCTCGAGGCCGAGGTCCCGGGAATTTTCGCGACGAAGTTTACGAACTTGTCTCTCAATAACGCGACATCCCATCGCGCAGGTTCGCCGGATCGGGTCGTCACAAGCTCGACCTCGCGTTTATCCTGCGCTCGCGCGGGAGTCAGCAGGTCCCGTACTTTGTCGACAACCTTCTTTTCGGATGTCGTTAATTTCCCGGCATCAACATTAAGATCGGCCTTCAATTTCAACGTTCCCAGATCGGGCGCGATGATCAGTGCCTTGTCCTCCAATGTAAGCTGGCGTTTCGGTGCAAGCAGGTCCACCGTTGATTCGGCAGGCGTCACCGCCGTTACCGTTCCCGATGCGACCTTTTCGGCGCCGTCGAATCGCGTTACGGTCTTATCGTAAAACGAAACTATTGTCCCAGGAGTTATGCCCTGCATCGCCCCGGCCCGGATCACGACACTGCGGGTTCCGTTGCGCGCTTTTGTTTCGCCTGCGGTGATGCGAACGAAATTATCTTCGGTGCGGCCGAGGCTGCCAAAAACGAATCGCGACTTGTCGCCCTCGATCTGCGGTGTCTGCGTGGGTTTTTCGCTGACGACACGGCGCGTCACGTTTTCCATCAACTCGCGATAGCTTGTATCGCTGCGCGCGTTCTTCAATTCGTCGATCAGGTAAAAGGTCAGGTTGCCGTAGACCACCGGCTTTCTTGCATCGCCGCACTCTTCAAAGCAATTCTTTTGCGAGGCGAGCTCGTTGGCGCGCGCGGCGGTAATGACGATGTAATCATCCCCCGCCGGCAGAATACCCGAGCCGACATCTGCGGGTTTGGTCCCGCCCGAGCGTGTACCGGTTCCGACTCCGCCGACGGAAACCGGAACAGTTTTTCGCTCCGGAAGCCGACGAACGTCCTCGGCGTTCCGCGTACCTGAACCCGAATGGCAGCTGTCAAAAATGTAAACTATATTGTCAGTCCATTGCCTAAGCTCACTTGTCAGCGCGTAGATCTCGTCGTCCGTGATGTCGAGATTTTTGCCCGGCTTGTCCTCGCTATCGTATGTGACAAGTGTTTCGTCCTTTCCGTCATCCTTTTCATCTCCGTCCATGTCCGGTGCCTGCGAACCGTGGCCGCTAAACTCGAACATCACGACCGCGTCGCGCTTCTTCGTCTGCTCGAAATATGCGCGGGCCTTCGCGATCAAGTGCGTCTGAAACTTTTCAAAGATAAGCTTCTTTGTCCCTTCCGCGTCCGTCAGCGTAATGATGTTCTCCGGCGGAATTCCATAACGCTCGCCTTCCAGAACTTTCCGCATCTCGACAACATCCGTAACGGCACCGCGAAGCTCCGCCCATGTCGCGTGGATGTATTTGCCGATGCCGACCTGCAAAACGAACATCGGCGGGCGCTCAGCCGGCGGCAGCGCACGGTCCGCCGTCTCGGCACGCGAAGTACAGATCCAATAGGACGCAGCCGCGATCAACGCGAGCAGTCCGACCCTGAGAAATTTCTTATGCACAAGCAAGATTTGCATGGGTGCTCTATTCCTCCTTTGCTTTCGGGAAACTGCTTGTGTACCCGTGTGAGTCCAAGAAATCCGTCAAACCGAGCCGTGACACTCGTCATTCGGCAATCCGGGCGAACCGGCGTTTTCCGTTCCATATCTCCTAATTTTCCGGGTTCTCGGTGGACGCTGAGTGCCATCATTCTACTTCAGAAATAATCGTTTTCAAAAGAATTTTTGGGGTCGTGGAGAAAACGCCCCCGAAATCCTGTGACGCCCACGGTAAAAACGTTACTTCATCGTAAAAATACTTGAATTACGCTTGGAAATATGCGACAAGGTAGCGAGTTTCAAGCTTGTCCCTTCTCCGACTCGGGCCTCAACGCGGGAGTCTCTGTAACGCTTCTGCTCGGGGCAGGCACATGTGTTTGGGGTTGTTCACCGCCTAAAAACTTTTATGAAAAAGCTTCTTTTGATCATCGTCTTCGTCTTTACCTTCGCTGCTGGCTCTCGCGGCCAGACCACGGCCGCGACGCCGTCTAGTGCTGATGGTCTGGAGGCGCGCGAAGAACGGCTGCTGGCCGAGATCAAGATATTAGAGGCGCAGATCAAACTATTGAACACTATCAGATCAGCCGCCGGTTCAAGCGATATTACGGCGGCAACCAGCGGCGGTGCGACAAACTTCGCGACGGCCGCGCAGCCAAACTTAGAGACGGTGTCACTGAGCTATGAAGCTGTGCAGGAGATCTCCCGGACGATCGACCGTGAGCTAAAACCGATCGTCTCGCAGTATCGCGGCTTGGTCATCTATCACGAACCTGACTTTCTCGCGCTCGCGCGCTATCGGTTCTATCGTGAACAGGTTCGACTCGCCCTCGCGAATTACGAATCGATCGTTAAGCGGATCGAGGACGAGGCAAAGACGACCGAAGGGAATGCAGCTCTCAAGAATACGATTCAGCCGAGATCGGTCCGCGGAATGGGGAGCGAGGCTCTGGTTACCGCCCTCGGCGCGCCGGGGATCGCAACGGCGGCGGTCAAATCCGTAGCTGAGCTTCTATCGCTTTTCCGAACCGACACGACCATCACACAGAGCAGAGATGTGGTCGATCGCGACTCGCTCGGCGCCGTCGTCGCCGGCACTTTCTTGAAAGCGAACCCGAACCTCGTCGTGTATTACCCGGAGCAGTTCGTGCCCGAGTACGAGATCGGTTCGTCGGATGAAAATTCGATCTACTCGCAGCTTTCTCGCATAAATGCCGCCGAAGCGTACTTGAACTATTTCCTGGATGAAGTCGAAGATCTTTCGCCCGCCCGACGTGACCAGCTTGGCCGTATTATCGCCGCGGCTAAAGTTGTCCAAACGCAGATACACGATTTGGGTTTTTCGACTCCGACCGAACGCGGCAGTGAACAGAGTGCACAAGCTTCGGCTCGCGTCTCCGAATTTCGTCAGATGATGCGGGCCGAAAAACTCGACCGGATGCTCAATCCGGGCGCTGGGGCCAAAGTCGGCGTGATAAAGATCCGCCTCTTGGCGTCCGGTGGTGCCCGGCGCGAAAAACGGAATCTTCTGTTAGGCGGTAAGACCGACTATAGCGGCAGCGCCGTCGTCGAGGTCGCGCTCTACGACGCCGACGGAACGATGCGCGCATCTGAGGTTTTCTCGTATCACACCGGCTTCCGAAAATTCAAAACCAATGGCAAACAGCCACGACTCTAGCAGGTCAGCGTATTGAGAACCGCAGCGGTGCGACTGTTGCCTGCGACTCCGGGTTGTAGTAATCGTACACGACTGACGGCGGCGTCTGCGCGTCGATGCCGTATCGCGGTCGAAAACTGAAATTGAATTTTGTGCCGCCCGGCCGCGACCAGAAGTAGACGACGATACGATCGGGGAGAATGTCGTACCGGCTTATGCCCGAGTCGGCCCGTGTCGCCCGATCGAGCATTTCACGGCTGACGTCGGCACCGGGCGGCAGACCGATCTCGGCGAGGAACATCCCATACCCCGGTGACCGCGTCCCACTTTCGACGGAACAGTTGATCTCGTTCATAATCGCCGCTTCCGTTTTGTCGCATGTGTAGTTTAGAACGATAGGTGATTTTGTATCGGGCGGAACATCTCGCCATGAGATGTAATGCGTCGCAACCGTCTGCACCATCACCGGAATTCCTGTCGCGCCGCGGACCTCCAACGCGTTAGACAGCGTATTCAGTTTGTCGCTGAGATCGATCCTGACCGGGACCACACTCGACCCGTCGACCGCGATACTTTGCACGCTTTGACCATTAAGGAAAACCTCGATCGGCTGCGTACTTGATTCGCCCTTAGCCCCGCTGAGCGTCGCAAGGAACGCATCGAGCACATTTATCGTTGTCTGCGTCGAATACCAAACCCCATAGCGGTCCTTATTTTTCAGAAGATACAGTGTCCCGCTGGCGGCCACGTCCGCTCCGCCCGTCCGTGTCAACAGTTGCACAACGAGCGCGGTCGTTTCGATCCGGCCGGTGGTGCCCCAGCCATAGAACAGCGTGGACGTATCGAGATTCCAGAACATGGCGTCGGCGTCGGCCGCGCCGGCTTTCGCTAGTCGGTTCGCGATACCCCTCGCCCCCGTGGTGTCGCCCGCGTCGAGCAGGGCAAGGCCGAATAGGGCGAGCGTGTATGATTCCGTGATCTCCGCCCGATGCGCATCGAGATAAGTGAACGCCTTTTGCATCGCGGAGGTCTTCTCCCCCGTCTTTCGCATAGCCATCGAACGGACGACGTACGCGGTGGTCATCGCGGAACGGCCGATCTCCACCGGTCCGGATCCGTACTTGCTCGGCCAGCTTCCATCCGCGGTCTGCACGCGGACGAGAAAATCCTCCGCACGTCGAACGACGTCGTCGTCAACGTCGATGAATTCTTTCGCATCGTTCAGGAACCGCAGAGCGTAGGCGGTCAGCGCGATGTTCGACGCGTCCTTGCCTCCCCAATATGTGAAACCGCCGTCGCCGACCTGATAGCCGATCAGCCGCTCGTAACCTTTCTGCAGATACTTTTGCGCAGTTCGACGCAACGGCGTGTCGGTTTTCACGAACTTCAGGATCATAACGTTCGGATACGTCGATGAGATCGTTTGTTCGCCGCAGCCGTATGGCCGTTGCAACAGGCCCTCGACCGACTCGGCAACGTGCGAGAAAAGATTCGGGTAGATCTTTACTTCGGCCCGCGCCGTTCCTCCGAGAGCGTTGGCAGGATAATCGAGCTTGAACGTCTCAATTCCTTGGAACAATTTTGATTGCGTACGAACGATCTCCTGCCCATTTTGACGGACGGTCACCGGCTTTTCGATCGCGTCCGATTCCTTTCTCGCAGTTGCCGTGACGCGCTGCTTGCCGCCCTTTATCGGAGCGTTGGCACGGAAAGCAAAGATCGCGTTCTTGGATCCGCCGGCGTCAACATCGATAGACTGACGGTCGGCTCCCGCAAACGAGAACCAGTCGGCCTTCTCCATTGACACGTCGACCGATTGTTTCGCGTCGGTGTAATTCCGGACCTGGACGGGCAACGAGATCCGATCGCCCTCGGTCAAAAACTTGGGCGGATCGAGATCGACAAAGAACGGCTGGAAGGCCGTGAACTCTTTTTCCGCAACGCCGACCTTTCCGTCTTTCGTCGATGCGATTGCATACATCTTCCAGGTCGTAATGTTGTCGGCGACCTTGAAATTCAATTCGGCACGGCCGCGCCGGTCGGTGATCAGCTCGGGCCGCCAAAGCAACGTTTCGGGAAAGTATTCGCGAAGCCGCGGCGTCGAGGTCTGTTCGAGATAAGGGAAAACAATCTTCGCGCCGCGACTTCTCGTGACATTTGTGACTGACGAATTAGACGACTGGTCCACTACGGCTGCACTGACTACTTCAACCATCGCCGTCGTGCCGCTAACGTTCAATTCGATATCCATGTTGACCAAAACCTGCGAGCGGACAGAAACGTTTTCTCGCCGATACGCCGCAAACCCATGATTCGCGGTTACCGCGATGGTGTATTTTCCGGATGGAAGATTTGCGAGCAGAAACACTCCCTCGTCATTCGACATCGCGACATAGACCCTGGTCGCGTCGCTTTCGTCGACGGCGATCACCTCGACGCCTGGAACGACCGCGCCGTTCGGATCCATGATCGTTCCGCGAATTGCACCCTTCGCACTGCTCGTCTCGCTCGTCGTGATCTCCGAACGACCCGACGAATCAAGGTGAGCGTAAAACTCGGTCGTAATTTTCGAGAACGATGCAAGAGTGTAGTCGTCCGATTTGTCTGCCTTGTCCGGACCGGTTGTGCGAACGGAGAAGACGAGAGTTTCTCTCCCTACCGCGCGAGAAACCGTTCGACCATTCTCGACGGCTTGTTCGCTTACATACTGCTTTCGGGTCTCGGGCACGATATATACCGGTTCTCCGTGGGCGTCACGCAGCGAATCAAAGTCCAATCCGCCTTCCCGCACCAGTGCCTTGAATTCCACCACCTTTTCCGGGAACTCTCGCTTGCCGGCGTTCATCGCCCGGGCAAGAATCAAATTGATCTCGGACTCGGTTTTCGAGAAATAGTCAGTGTGGATGTTCGCGACATCGAAATCATCTCCGCCCCAACGAGTCTCAGCTTGAATACCGTCGGGGCCAAGACTAGAGATTGTGATGACATAACTCCTACCGGATACCCCGAATGATATCCGGTATGGCCGCTTCCATCGATCGACAAGGACCACCGGATCGACGCCCCGCCGTTTCAGGATTTCCGTCAGGTTCGCCACATCGCGCGGGTGACGTCCGGTCGCAAGGTACTCATCGTTGACTGCGCGGTCGATCTCGTGTGCGATCTTTGTAAAGTAAGGAAATCGGCTGCGGAGGACGACAAAATCGTCGGGCGTTCCGAACAGCTTGTCCGGCCCCGAACAGTCGAGGGTAAAGACGATGAGAGATCGCTCCACCCCAAAACTCGGTTTATACTTCTTTCCCCACGGGTCCCGAATCTGATCGGGATCCGTCCCTCCAGCCTGCACAATCCTAAGGAACGACTCGGTATCGTCCGGGAACAAATAGTCTTTCTCAAATCGCTCCCTCAGGATCTTTTCCATCGGCTTGATCTGCTTTTCGAAAAAGGCGGAGTAAGTCGTATGCACATCTTCGGCGTCGAACTCGGTGTGATAGATGTTCGTGCGATGGTAACTACCGGCGAGGATCACTTCGGCCGCAAGCTGCATCTCATCGGACACGGGGTTCGATGTATCGATGTTACCCAGGTCTCGCAGCGTAATGTTTCCGAAAGCCCGGTCAAGTCCCATCAGGCTTGCGAAGCCGCCAAAGTAGTCGCGAAATTCGCCGTCGGTCCGTGCACGCTCTTCGATCGCCTTGTCAAAGATCGTGATGCCGAGAGCGCTCTCGACCGTCCGCGATCCGTTCGAGACCGAAAAGTTCACCTTCGCATCGTCGCCGGGAGCATAGGTCTTGCGGCTAAATTTCGCGTCGAGTCGAAAGTCCTGCTGCTGAGGAAAGATCACGCCTCGCGAGAACCGCATCTGCGGGTCCCAATACCCACGGTTTGTATCCGTAAATGCGGCGACTGTTAGTGCGCCTTTGAATTTCTGGCTGTAAGCAAACAGCAGCTCGGCTTTTCCGTTTCGGAGTTCGACATTGCGCGATTCGAGCACGACGTTATCTTTAACCAGATCGATGTAGACAAGCCCGCTTCGCACAGTCGATGCGAGGCCGACCCTGATCGTCTCGCCGCTCTTGTAAACTGCTTTGTCGGTTTCGAGATAGATCGCGTCGTTCTTAGTCAGCTCGATGCCCTCGCGGAAAATACCGCGCTGCCCTCGTTTGTCGCGTGCAACTATCCTCAAGTCGAACTTCTGGTCGTGAGGCGCATCTTGAGGGATCGCGAACCTGAACTTGCCCGCACCAAATGAGTTGGTTTTTATGGAATCGAGCGTCGAATTTCGGTGGGTAAATTCCACCGAGCACATGGCCGGTGTGCCGTCAGCGTAAAACGTCGATACGTACCCGATCATCGGCAAGCCCGAGTTCTGGTCGGAGTACGTGATGAAATAGACGTGGATCGGTTCTTTTGTGATTCGTAGGTCGATCCGCTTCTGTTCGGTCCGGTTGGTGCTTGCGTCGGTGAAGTAGGCGGCAAAATGCAGATCTACAAATCGCATCCATTCCGCCTTTTCGAGCTTATCGATCTCGTCGGTGAGATCGATCTTTGCCGTGTACTTGCCATCGCCGTTTGTTTCGCCATCGACAGACACGCCTTCGTCGACGTCGTATTTCTGTCTTTCCCAACTCCATCGCCGCTCGTCTTCTCGTACCACTCGGACAATCCCGCTAGACACAGGTTTTCCGAACAGATAGTCGGCGCTCACGGTGATGTTTGCGGATCGCTCTGTTGTCAGATAAAACTTTTTGTCGGCCTCTGCGCTGACGACAAAGTTCGGTAGATCGTATCGCGTAACGTTGAAGTGGAAATACTCATCGCCATCCAACTCGACCTCGTACCTGCCGAGCTTTGCATCGTCGGGGATCTTCCACGAGATCGATGCGATGCCGTACTCCGAGGTTTTCACCGTTTGGCTAAAGAGCTGTGTGTCATCTTCGTCCTCGATCGTGAGCTCAAAGTCTTGCCCGGGAACGACAGTATTGTTCGGATCGAGAAATAGTCCGCGTAGGTTGAAGGTCTCGCCCGGTTGATACATCGGTTTGTCGGCAGTAAAGAATACCGATGTCCGACGCTCATCCGACTCGATATCGTCGTCAATCTTGCGCACGACCCCGTGCTTTCGACCGACGATCTCGAACTCCGGGTCGCCATCGAATCTGATGCCCGGTGGAATCTTGAATTGCAGTGTGGCCAAACCATCGCCGTTCGTTATGCCGGTCGCGGCAACGTTGATCTCCTCCCTGTTAGACCCCGCAACGACATCGAGTACAAGCTTGCCTTCGATCGAAACCTTTTTTACGGCCGCCTTGGTAAAGGGATTGATGGCTCGAACGCGGACACGGTAATCCGTGCCGGTTACGAGCCGTTCAGCCGCGGCGACGCGCAGCTCGAAGACGTCGTGCATCAACTCCGAAAGCGAGATGATGCCAGCCGATTCGCCCAGACGATACCGAAGCCTGAACCACCCGAGCTCGTCGCCCCTGATGTTGACAAGATCACCTAGCGGCACGTCGATCCGATATTTCTGTATTCCGGTTTTTATCCTGAGTGAGTGAGATGTTTTTGCCCGCACGACGCCTTGGGGATCAATAAGCTGCAGATCGGCACTGCCGTCGAACGCCCGCGCCGTGCTGTTCGCGAGAAGCGTGATCTCAGCGTTTGTCCCGCTGATGATCGCAGACGAACCTGCTTCGTCCACAGCCTGTGCGCTGCAGGCGAACGCACATAGCAGGCACACCAATATCGACGGGAAGAGTTTTACACGCATCGGGACCACCTCAGTTTTTGATCGCTGGAAGCAGACCGGCAGCACCGGTGCTTCGGAGTTTCAGAAAGTTGATTGCGAAACTTGCGCGTGTGATGCAGCGAGATTTTGATGTGGTTGCCTTAGGCGACAGCGACAGTCTCCGGGATTCAGCGCGTTTCGATCAGTATGAGATCGCCCTCCGCGGTATGCGGGAAGACAGGCTGACCGGCTATTGCGAATCTTCTTTTCATCTCATGAGCGGGGGCAAGCCCACCTTCCGGACTTGCGAATGTTTTAACGGGTTCATAAACAAGATCGTTCGAAATAACCAACGGGCGCAGGTTATATTCGCAGGTCCGGAAGGCGGGCTTGCCCCCGCTCTTACTTCACCTTTTGAAAATTATCCAGCATCTCGTAAATTGTCTCGAGCGAGTCAGCCTGCTCGATCGCCTTGTCGTCACGAAAACGCGCGATGCGCGGAAACCGGACCGCAACACCGGATTTATGCCGCTTAGATCTTTGTATCGCCTCGAAAGCGATCTCGAAAACGAGCTGCGGTTTGACACTTCGCACCGGTCCGAATGTCTCAATAGTATTTGCGCGGATGAACCGGTCGACGACACGGATCTCGGCGTCGGTCAGACCCGAGTACGCCTTCGCAAACGGGACAAGCTCACCATCTCGCCAGACGGCGAAGGTGTAATCGGTGAAAAGATTCGACCGCTTTCCACTTCCCTTTTGTGCGTAGATCAGCACGGCGTCGACCGTTAGCGGATCGATCTTCCACTTCCACCAATCGCCGCGATGACGTCCGGTTCGATACGGCGAGTCGCGGCGTTTCAGCATAAAACCTTCGACGCCGAGATTGCGGCTTTCCTCGCGGCGAGCCGCGAGATCTTTCCAATCGGCGGCTTCGACCGTCGCCGTAATATGAAAAACGTCGCGTACGTCAGGCTCCAGCGAATCGATCAAACCTTCGAGCATCTCCCGCCGTGTTCGAAAATCCAGCAGGCGGAGATCGTTCCCACCGGATTCAACCAGATCGTAAACCTGCAGGATGACCGGAACTTCGGACAATATTTTCGCGGAGAGATTTTTACGTCCGATACGTCGCTGCAACTCCGTAAACGGCAGAACGCGGCCGTCGATCCACGGCAGCACTTCTCCGTCGAGCACTGTGCCGTCCGGCAGTTGCCGGGCCGCATTGGCGATCTCCGGGAAGCGTTCCGTGATGAGATCTTCGCCCCGCGACCACATAAAAACTTCGCCTTTGCGCTTGATGACCTGAGCGCGGATTCCATCCCACTTCCACTCCGCCTGCCAATCGGAAATGTCACCGAGTTCGTGGGGCTGCACGTCGATCTGATGTGCGAGGTGAAACGGAAACGGGCGGGCGATCGGGGTTTCGTCGGAATCGAGCTGCGGACTTAGCAGCTCGGTGAAAAATTCCGGCGTCGGTTCCCAATCACCCATCGCACGATGAGTGATGATGTCGACCGGAAGCTCGGACAGTTGTGACAATGCTCGAACGACCAGTTGCTGCGAAACGCCGACGCGGAAGGCTCCCGAGATGAGCTTGTTGTAGACCAGCCGCTGCGAATAATTCATCTCGGCCCACGCTTTTGTAACAGCGGCCTTCTGTGTCGCTTCGTCGCTTCCGCGCAGCGGCAGCAGCTCACGCTCGACCAAAGTATGCAATGGCGTTTCATCGATCGCGATATTGTTCGGAAGCAACAACGCGGTCGTTTCGGAACTATCGCCGACCGTGTCGCGCGATTCCAGATAGAGCCACTCAGGAATTCCCGACATCTCGATCGCCCAGGCTCGAAGAAACTTTGATGGCACGATCTGTCGCGGCTTGCGGCCCGATAAAAAATAGAACGCCCACGCCGCGTCCGCCGGCGTGGCTCGCTCGAAATAGAACCGCATCGCCTCGACCTTCTCGTTGGTCTTATTCGTCTGGTCGAGCTCGACGTAAAGCTGGGTAAAAAGCTTCATCAAAGTTTTGAAAACTCGACAGGGATGCAAGGGATGAGGGAGATAAGAACGCCACCAAACTTTCTTGATCCGTTCCATCACCTTTATCCCTGTTCAGAGCTTCATCAGTTTCTAAAATCGACAGGGATGCAAAGGATGAGGGAGATAAGATCCTAACTATCCTGATCCCTTTCATCCACTTCATCCCTGTTTACCAACCCCGCTTCATTTTCTTCATCCAACATATCGCCGGCAGCGTCGTCGCCGACGAACTGCGTCTTCAACGGCACCGCGTTCATTCCGGTTTCGTTGAGATAGCGAACGACCTCGGCCGCGAACCCGTGAGTCACATAGACGGTTTCGGCTTCGGTCGATCGGATCGCCGTGAGCAGTTCGGGCCAGTCCGCATGATCTGAAAGAACGAATCCGCTATCCACCGCACGCTGACGCCGGGCACCGCGGACCATCATCCATCCCGACGCGAAACCCGTCGACAACTTTCCAAATCGACGAAGCCATGTCGAGGCTTGTGCGGACGGTGGTGCAATGATCAATGATCTCGCGAATTCTTTCTTGTTCGTCACGCTGCCGGCATACGTCGTCTGGGGAAGATCGACGCCCTCTTCTCGATAAGCCTGCGTTAGCCGTTCGACCGAACCGTGCGTAAAGATCGGGCCGATACTCCTGTCGATGCCGCTCATCGCGCGCTGCGCTTTACCGAGGGCGTATGCAAACAGTACCGAGGCCTTTCCTTTCTCCGCATTTCGGCGCCACCAATCGTTGATCTCTTCAAAAATTTGAGCCGTCGGCGGCCAGCGATAGATCGGCAAACCGAACGTCGCTTCGGTGATAAAGTGATGACATTTTATGGATTCGAACGGAGCACATGTCGCGTCGGGCGTCAATTTGTAGTCTCCCGAAGCTACCCAAATCTCGCCTTTGTATTCGACGCGTACTTGAGCCGAGCCGAGGATGTGGCCGGCAGGATGGAATGAGATCTTGACGCCATTTACCGACGTCGTTTTCCCGTAGTCCTGCGCGGCGATCTTCGCACCCTCGTCGAGACGAATCCGCGCGAGGCGCTCGCCGGGTTTTGCCACGAGGTATCTGGTGTTGCCGCGATACGCATGGTCCGCATGGGCGTGAGTGACGACGGCCTTCTTCACCGGACGCCACGGATCGATATGAAAATCGCCCTGCTTGCAATAGAGACCGCTGGACGTAAGAGTTATCAACCCGCCGCGTTTCATGCTTCTAGTTTACAGCATGCATCGCGTTCAGAGTGCGAGCCTTAGCTCGTGTTCAGGGCGCGAGCTGAGGCTCGTACTTATCCTCACAGAAAGAAACAGTCTCACATAAAGAAACAAGCTAAAGCTTGCACTCTGAACTGTTGCTCAATGTGGCACTCGGAACCATTACTACTTCGCTTCGCCAATGAAGGTCAGCCGCAGTCGTTTGTTTTGATAGAGCATCAGTTTCCCGCGCTCAATCTCATAACGGTTGGTCTTTTCGAGTCCGTCCAGAAAGCCACGTTCGATATTCATTCGGTCATCCTCGATGCACGCTCGCATGGTCGAGATGACTTCGGTGATCTTCAGTGTGCTGCCGGCCGCCGAATAACTCCCGCCGAAGACATTGCAGCTGGAATTCCCGCCGGCGCTTCCCTTCTGCTTATCGAAAACAACGAATGCCGTACGGCCGATCTTCGAAACCGGTACGCCGCTAACGGCTTCCAGCATCCACTTTTTATCTTCGAGCCGGATTGTCGCACCCGGATGTTCCGGAGGCTGTTTCGTGAGAGCGATGAACTTCATCACAAGGCGACGCCGGACGTAGAGATCAAGCGTGTTATCCCGGCGCGCGAATCGATCCGCGTTCTCAAGACTACGGATGAAGTCGGACTCCGAACGCTGAGCGCGCCGGTCGGCGCAAGCCATTTTTGTCGTCCCGATATTCGAAAAGTCGACCCGATGCCGTCTGACGTCAACCGCTCCGAACATCCGATTGCAGCCCGCATTGCCGGTGAACCGTGTCTGATCGGCATTCAACTCCAGATAGGCCGCGGATGTATCGGCGACATGCACACCGTTGAGCCGGACGAGCTTCCACTGTCGGACGCCGATTTGTCCCGCCTGCGCTAAAACCGACGTTGCGAACACCGACATAATTGCGATAAATATTAATAGCTTTTTCATTTCTTATATCTCCCCTTTTTCGTTTCTGATTATATGATCGAACTGCGTACCGCGACCCGAAGGCCATCATTTCTTGAACGAAACTCCGGATCGCGACTTGCGGCATCTAAAAAATTACGGGCGCAGCTTTTCAAAAGATGTATAATTCCGCAGTGGTTTTTTAAGTCCAACTAATCGAACTCGATTCGCATCTGTCTTCCGGTAAATATCGGTAGGGTCCGCATTCAAAAAGTCTGTTGTAAATCCTCTTCCCCAAACCGCAAAGCTCTTGGAGGAATTATGTCGTTTAGATCGAAATTATTTCGTGTATCAGTTTCTACCCTCATGGTCGTCTGTTTTAGTATTGGCGCGTTTGGGGACACGATACGGCTCAAGGACGGCAGTAAGGTGAAGGGTAAGATCGTCAGCTTTTCGGGCGGCAAGTTTATCGTCGCTGTGGGCGAAGGGTCGCGTAGACGAGAGCTGACCTTACTGGCGGGAGACATCGATTCGATCGATTTCGACACACCGAGACCGCCGGCGTCCAACGTTCTGGCGTCGAACCGAACCACCTCACCCGCTCAGGTCGAAAACAGGAGAGTAGCTGACAACAGGCCGATTGCGGTACCGGTGGAAGAGGAAGACGAGGTCGTAAGCGTACCGAGTGCTCCGCCACCGACGTCGTCCACGGCGAAGAAAGTATCTTTTGGAAAACCCATCGAACTTTCCGTAAAGGTCCTCGCCGACAATACGGCGAACGGCTGGACCAATTCGGGATGGGTTGTAAAGAAAGGCCAGAGAATTCGAATCAGTGGCAGCGGTGAAGTTTCGATCGGCCGCGGCAGAACGACCGGGCCTTCAGGGCTTTACGACCTCGAAGATAAGGACAAACTTCTGAAGAGTGTCCCGACGGGCGCCCTGATAGCCGTCATCGGTGATGACAATAATGAGTTTATATACATCGGGGGTGAGCGCGAATTCACCGCCGCACGTGATGGTGCTCTGTTTTTGGGCCTAAACGAAGGGAACCTTAACGACAATTCCGGCTCGTTCGACGTCAAGATCGAGATCTCGCCTGACGGCGGCGACTGACGAGAACCTTGCTTTCAACCAACCAAAAGCGGAAAATCGGTATCAAACCGACATAGGACTGCCTCGTCTCAAGGAATAAATTATGCAAGCCCTCTTTCTGCGATCCGCTTTTCTGGCTTCGTTTCTGCTTATCTTCGCATTCGCGTTCAGTGTCACGTCCCTCGCTCAGTCGAGGCCGCAACGGCCCGATCCGTCGAAAGGCGAGGGCAAGCGAAACCAACGGCCGACGCCGAAGACCGAAGAAGAGCTAAAGAAGGAAGCGGAAGAACGTAAACGGCTTGAAGAGGAAAAAAAAGCTGTCGAGGAGCCAGGGGTTGTTAAGGTAGAAACCGACATCGTCAATGTCGACGCGGTCGTCTACAACAAAAAGACCGGCCAGATAATTACCGGCCTTAAGAAAGAGAACTTCGCCATATTCGAGAACGGCGTCAAGCAGAGTATCTCGAGCTTTACGACGCCCGAATCGCCGATAACGGTGACGCTGGTTCTGGAATACAGCAAGTGGACCGAAACGTTCGGCAGCGCAAGCGGCGGAAATTTCGAGCCGGGCGTTTACGAATCGGTGCGGCCCGTCGCTCAATTCCTTTCAAAATTCATCAAACCGCCGGGTGATTTTGCCTCCGTCGTCGCCTTCGACATGCGGCCGGCCGTGATCACCGATTTCACAAATGACCCGGCCCGTATCCGTCAAACGATCGACCTGCTACTTCGGAATAGCCCGGCGTTTAGAGAGAACAACCTCTATGACGCGCTTAGCTTTACGTTGATCGGAGGGAAAAGCGAGTCCGAATTCGTCGATGGTGCGAAGGAAAGATCTATAACTTACGGCGGAATGGTCGACGTCAAATCGAAGCGCAGGGCGATCATCCTCGTAGCATCCGGCATAGACACTTTCAGCAAGATAAACTTCGGCGATATCCGCAAGATCATCCAGGAAGCAGGCGTTCCAATCTATATCATCAGCACCGGAAATCTGTTTTGCAAAAAGTACTGCGACTATCTTGATCCGTCGCGGGTGATGATGGGAACGCCGGATCGAATGACGTTCCTTACGGCAAAGAATCAGATGAATACCTTTGCGAAGGAGTCCGGCGGTGCCCACTACGAAATGACTTTTCCGGGCGAGATCCCGGGCTACCTAAACAACATTAATGCGTTTCTTCGCAGTCAGTACAGCCTGGCGTACGACCTCGAAATTCCGCATGAGGCGGACAAGAAGTACAAGCTTGAAGTAAGGGTGGATGTTGACGGGGATGGCACTTACGACAACAAGCAGTTCGTCGTACAGCACAGGCCGTTCGTCATTTCTCCGAAAGCAGTGGAACCGAGATTAAAGAATTAGAGCGGCTTTTGCGGGCGATCTCATCATGATGGGCGAAAGTGACACACTTCGCCCATCATTCATTTTGGACGCACGCAAGATCGTCTGATACTCTCTTAAATTGCAATTTTTATGAATCGACGCATCGTAGACAGTTACAAAAAGAAGCTCGCCGGTGAAGAAGGTTACACGATCACCCGCGGATCTTCTCTCCGTATAGCCCTTTGCTACCCGAACACGCACGCGATCGGAATGGCGAATCTCGGGCTGCATACGATGTACGAGTTATTCAATCAGATTCCGGATGTTTCGTGCGAACGCGTTTTCCTACCCGATGCGGATGAAATGCAGGAGTACGATAAAGGGCGAACACCGCTTCTCTCACTCGAAACCCAGACGCCTGTTCGCGATTTCGACGTCGTCGCGTTTTCGATCTCTTTCGAGACCGACTACCTCAACATGGCGCGGATGCTGCAGCTATCGGGGATTCCGGTCTGGGCTTCGGAAAGAAACCACTTTCACCCGCTGATCGTAATGGGAGGCGCCGCGTCGTTTCTAAATCCCGAGCCGATCGCGGAGTTCACGGACATCATCGCGGTTGGTGAAGGCGAGATCCTCGCGTATCAACTTACCGACGCCATCGTCGAAAACGAAACGAAGGACGACATCCTGCTGGCTCTCGCGAAGATCGGGCGTGGATTTTACATTCCCTCTTTTTACGACGTTATCTACAACGATGACGGTACCGTCTTCGAATACATTCCAAACAAGGAAGGCGTTCCGCGCCGAGTCGGCCGGGCTCTAGCGAGCGTTAATCCGAAGGAAGGGACTCTGCGTCGCGCGATGAAGCGTGGTGAGAAAGAGCTGGCTGATTTTCTTGTTAATCAGGAGATCTTTTGTCCGTCGACGTCGATCTGGTCACCCGGAGCAGAGATGGGCGATCGACTTCTTGTTGAGATCTCGCGTGGATGCTCGCAAGGCTGCCGCTTTTGCTGGGCCGGATACAACTACTATCCGCCGCGGGTAGTTCCGGCCAAAGACATTCTCGCCAAAGCCGCGGAGTGGCGTTCGAAAACGAATAAGATCGGACTTGTTTCGACAGCCGTATGCGATCACCCGGAGATCTCGACGATCTTGCGCGAGCTTCGCGCCATGGATTATCGAATTTCGGTTTCGTCGCTGCGTCTGGATCAGATCTCGGATGAGCTGCTCGATGCGCTCGTCGAATCCCGCGATCAACAGATCGCCGTCGCACCCGAGACCGGATCCGACCGTCTGCGCCGCGTGATCAACAAAAATCTTACGAACGACGAGATCGTCGATATATGCGGCGCCGTTTTCGATCGCGGGATGCTAACCGTAAAGCTCTACATGATGGTCGGGCTCCCGACCGAAACGCAGGAAGATCTGGACGAGATGTTCGTTCTTGTCGAACGCATCAAAGACCGCATGCTCGAGGCCGGTAAGAGATTTGGCCGCGCAGGAAAGATCATTCCGTCGCTCAATGGTTTAGTGCCCAAGCCGAACACACCACTCCAATGGGATGCGATCTGTGATGAGAAAGAATTGAAGAAGCGGATCAAATACGTGTGCAAAGGGCTATCGCGGATCCCGAACGTCGATGTGCGATTCATGTCGGCCCGCATCGCCCACGAACAGGCCCTGTTCTCCTCCGGCGACCGGACGGTCGCAAAGGTTATCGAACGCGCCGCGATGCTCAAGGGCGACATTGACCGAGCCCTTCGCGAGACAGGCGTTGATGCTGCGTTTCATACTTCGAGAGATCGTGAGTATGGCGAGTTCCTGCCCTGGTCTATTGTAGATTCGGGACTTTCGTTCGAGTTTCTCAAGACCGAACATGAAAAAGCACGAGAAGCTCTGTCGAGCCTTCCGTGCCCTGCTGTCGAAAAATGTACCACCTGCGGAGTCTGTCCGACGACCTGGTTGGCCGACGCTCCTGAGTCCTTGATCCAGATCCAACCGGCGAAGATCCGCGCGGCCCTCGCATCGGCTTGATCGAAACTTACTGCTTCAACAAGTAGCCCGTCGGTTTAGCAACGTAATCGAAATCGTAGTCGTACTTATAGAGCCCGAACGGCAGCATGTTTATCGGCCGGGAATAGGCGACGCGGGCCTCGACGACGCCGTTCACCGGTTTGATTTCAACGAAAGCATCCTCAGGAATGTCGTACTCGAACGAGGCCCTTCTTATAGAGGCCGTGACCGCTTCCATAGGCTTGATGCGGCCCGATGCGCTTAAACCTCTGACAACCGCCGTGTCCATTTCCTGTCTGAAGCCGGCTCCCTGATAGGCGACAGGAACGTAATTAAATCCTGCGTTGGCGCCGAGCGCTAAAACGAGGACAACAAGCAGAAACTTTGTCGTAGAGCTACCCCGCTCACATGTTCGGTCGCTATTTAACTTTTTCATCTTGATAAAACTCCTCAAATGAAAAGAGTGTTCTCACTTTTGGAAGATCGTTTTGAGGGCTGATGAGATCGCGGGTCCGGGTATTTCGCCATCCGGGACTATTACCGGTTTGCCAATGCCCTTGATAAGCACCCAATGAAGTGAATTACCTACCCGCTTCTTATCGTGTTTGAAAGACTCCAGAACCCTTGACCGGTCGATGTCGACGATGGCCGGGAGAACCCCAGCCCGACGCACAACATCGTTCAACGAGTTTACTCCATCTTGACCGAGCAATTCAAGATTTTTTGACAACTCGGCGGCGAACATAATTCCGTACCCGACAGCCTCCCCATGCTTTAAATACTTGTAATCAGTGGCCTTTTCTAGTGCGTGAGCGAAAGTGTGGCCGAAATTGAGTATCTTGCGAGATCGAGAGGACGTGTCTTCCGGTGACTCAGACGCGTCATTTTGAACGATTTTGGCCTTGAACCTGAGTTGTTCGCTGATCAGGCTGATAAGATCCGGCACAAGCGGCTCGTACCTGGAAGCGCGGCGAAAATCGCCGGGCCTGAAGACTTCGAGAAACTTTGCCGTCTCCCGGAACAGGGGGCGACCTGAAATTGCTCCTTGCTTGATCGCTTCGCAAAAGCCCGCCGTGACCTCTCGCGTCGGAAGCGTCTGAAGCGTATCTGTGTCGATAAGGACTCCCTTTGGTTGATAAAATGAGCCAACAAGATTCTTTCCAAATGGAGTGTTGACCGCCGTCTTACCTCCGACGGACGAGTCAATCATAGACAGAAGTGTCGTCGGGATCTGCAGCAGATCTATTCCCCGAAGATGAACCGACGCGGCAAAGCCGGCGAGATCACCGACCACGCCACCGCCGAGAGCGACGACAGCATCGGTCCGGGTGAATCCCTTCTCGCTTAGTGCCCGCAAAGTATTCTCGAATGTTCGAAGATCCTTAAATCTTTCCCCGTCACCGATCAAATGAACGTGTGTTTCAAACCCGCTTTTTCTTAGACCGGCGCCGACCGCCTTACCGAAAAGACCAAACACTTTCCGGTTTGAGACGATCAGCATCCGCCCGGACTCGCGCCCAAGCGTCCCGGCGGACCACGGGCCGACGTCTCTGATGAGCCCCGCTCCGATCTTTATCGAGTAAGTCGATTGCTTGCGCGGAATCCTGATTGGAACGATCGTGTTAGCCATTTGAGCATTATTGAAAGAAAAAAGCCGCGAGGCTAAGGCGTATCTCGCGGCAGGATTGATAATGTTGTGCAGGTGAAGCAACGTGGAAGTGCACCGCACCTGCCAATTCGTGGCAACCGTCCTCACCCCGGCTGTCACTGGAAACGGAGGTTCCACCTACCGTTTCGGTGGTCATAATATACAGGCTATCCAACGATTTTTGCAAAGGTTATCTCGCGTTTGGTTAGCCGAGCGAGGCTTTGATAACTTCGGCAAGACTGTTTGCCTGCCGCTCGATCTCCGCCTGGTCCTTTCCTTCGATCATCACGCGGGCGAGGTTCTCGGTTCCCGAATATCGTAGCAATAGACGTCCGCTGCCATCGAGTTGACTCTCAATCTGACGAGCCGCCGCGGAGATCGCCGAAACACTTTCAAAGGGCTGCTTTTCGCTGACGTGGACGTTGACCAGAACCTGAGGATATCGCGTAAAGCCTTCGAGTAGATTTGAAACCGGCTTCGCATTTAGGTGGATCGCCTCGAGCATAAGAAGCGTCGTCATGATCCCATCGCCCACCAGGCTTTCCCTTGGGAAGATGACATGACCCGATTGTTCGCCGCCAAGGTCGGAGCCCGTCCTGATGAGCTCATCGAGCACGTACTTGTCTCCAACCGGAGTTCGAACCAATTGCAGCCCAGCCGACGTCAAGGCGATCTCCAGCCCTATGTTGCTCATCACCGTAGCCACAACCGTATCGTTTGCCAACCCGCCTTTGCTGCGTAAGAACTCGGCCATGATCCAGAGTGTCGCGTCGCCGTCGACGATGTTGCCCTTTTCGTCGACAAACAATGCCCGGTCCGCGTCGCCGTCGAATGCGACCCCGAGATCCGCGTTTTCAGTGAGGACTCTGGACTGCAAGTGCTCAAGGTGCAACGATCCGCAATCTTTGTTGATATTCCGTCCGTCGGGCCGATCATTGAACACGATCACATCTGCGCCCAGTCGGCGAAACAGCGGAGGTGCCAACTCATATGCCGCACCGTTCGCGCAATCGACCACGAGCTTGAACCTTTCGAGGCGAGAGCCCTTGAACGCACCGGCAAGATGGTCGGCGTACGCCGCCTGAAAATTGCGCGCCTGAGAATCGTCTACAGCCGATCCATCTCCGACGTCGGCGCCGGTAACCAAACTGCGAATGTCGCTCTCGATGACGCTTTCAATATCCTCACCGACCTTTTTTCCGTCGGGGGCAAAGATCTTTAGGCCGTTGTCTTCGTATGGATTGTGCGACGCGCTGATTACCACCCCGGCGTCGAATTCGAAATGCCTGGTGACGAAGGCGACACCGGGCGTCGTAATAACTCCGGATGACCTACAGTGAGCACCGCCCTCGAGAGCCCCGGCGTGAAACGCGCGTTCGATCCAGTCTCCCGATTCGCGCGTGTCGCGCCCGGTTACGAACCGTGACGGTCTTCCGAGTTGTGCTTTGTATTGCCGCGACAGTGAGAGGCCAATAGTCTTGACCGTCGACGCATCTAGAGGAAATTTACCCGCGTGTCCTCGGATTCCATCTGTGCCGAACAATTTCTTCATAGCGAGGTCGAACGAAAGATTCTGTTTATACGGTAATCGGAAGCAAACCAACGCGCAACCGTGCATAACTTATCTTTGTGGTTTACATAAATGAACGTTTTTAATTTGACAACCTTTTTATTAATGAGTGAATCTTTACCTACGCGGGCTTGCCAAAGCCCCCGTCACGACGACACCCTTTTTCAGTAGTAAATCATCGGTACAGCTGTCTATGAATACGAAGCTTTTTTGCCTTGCCTTTTTTCTCTATTGTTTTTGCCTCGCGGCGCCAGCTCAATCCGAGTTCGAGCCAACACCGACGCCGGTCAAGGTAGTCGTGACCGATTCGATGCCAACTATCAAGCTCTCTTCCGCTCCTGTGCCGAGAGTGTCGCCGACGCCGATAATCGTCGGCTCGTCGGACACAGTTTCGGGCCCGTCGGCGATGTCGGAAAGTGCATCCGTACCTGTTGCGAACACGGCGAAGGCTTCGACTTCTGATCGTACGCTGAGCTTTGGCCAAATGAAGAGCAAGATCGCCGAAGCTAAGCGTTACATGCAGTCGCGACCATTGGCGACGGCGTCAACCGAGGCGACGGTGCCGGCGGATTTTGTAAGGATCGCGTTCCAGGATTGGAAAAATGATCGTGTGGACTACGTCGTCCTGAACAAAGAAGCCTTTCTCTCGGTCGTGAGTGAGAAGCTTGTTTCGTCGGAGAACGGTCGCAGCCTACGGGTTCGAACGATTCGTGGAAACGGCGTGAATACGCCGATTCTGATCGTGGACGACTCGGGCGATACGCATCTGCCGCTACTGGTGCAGTACCCGGTGGTCCGGGACGGCAAGTACATGGAAACGGCGTATTACATGTCGACACATCCGGGCCTCGGAACTCCGGAAGTGGTGAACGCGGGCCGCTACTACGTGCATAACGTTGTCGAGATCGCACGCGACCGCCTAAAAGAAAAAGGGATTTTCATTCAGCCTAAGATCGCAGACATCGCCGAACGACTCGCGACGGTTGAACATGTCGATCACATGCGTTTTCGAAACGAGCTTCATCAGAATATTTTCAACGACATCTTTACGCTCTACGCCTTGAACGAAGGCCAGACCTACAGGTATTCCGTCAGCTCTGCCGGTGCGGGTGGAATGGTTCAGATGATCCCGTCAACTTATCGAATGGTTCGCTCGTGGCATCCGAATGTGCCGCTGATCCCAGACTTTGTCGAGGGTATGCGCAATCATGTAAACGCAACCCAGGCCATGCTTCTTTACATGCAGCGGACATGGAACGACCTGACGGCGAGCCCGACCGTAGCGAATGCGTTTTCAAACGGTGTCGCGACACAGGAACAGTTGATGGCAGCGGGTTACAATTCAAATCCCGCGCGGCTAGCGGGCTATATAAATCGAGGCGGTGAAAACTGGACGACCTTGATCCCGCGAGAGACCAAGGTCTATCTACAGATCTATAATTCGCTTGAAAAGAACGTCGCGATGACTCCGCGTACGCGATAAAAGTTAGGAAAACGATAAGAGCAGGCGGCCATCGTGCCGCCTTTTTTTATTCGTCGGGAACGCGGTTGGCTGCGAGTTGGTCTTCAAACCTGGCAACTTCGGCCCGAACTTCGTCGAAGGTCTTTGTCACCAGGATCTCACCCAGAAAGAAAGGATCGTTCGTGATCTCCAGAATCCCGAACGGCGGCGGCTCAAAGTTGTCGAGCTCGCTTACCGTCTCGAATTCGACGCGGGTAATGTTCAACCCCCATAGCTTTCCCAGGAAAACGTCGAATGCAAAAGTTCGTCGATCGAACTCATGAAAATAGCGGTTCTTTCGAATCTCAGTGCCCTCGAAAATTTGAAAGTGGGCGTATTCGGTGTCATTAAGATAGATCTCTGAAAACTTCAGGCACGACAGATCCTCATCGACGGCGGGAAACCGCTGTTGCAGGATACGAGTAAACGAACCGGTTTCGGGATTGCGAACCGAACGCAGTCGAAGACGCGTACCCGGGATGTAGTTATCGAAGATCTGTATATGTGCACTCGCCCGCGTCAGCGGTTCCGGCAATCCTTCGATAAGAAACGCTCGATGCAATTCGTTGCGGTTGGTTTTGTCCATCGTAGTTCGATTTATTATACTTTGGACTTTGATTTTGGACGGATTATGAATATGCAATTTAAGATTTTTCTATCTCTCGTGCTTAGCCTGGGAATTCTGTCGGCCGCCTGCGGTGGTACGGATGTGGCTGTTAATATCGCAAACACAAACGCCGGTAACGCGAACGTCAATAGCCCCGTCGCCAACACGGGTCTTGAAACTACCAAGGAGCCCGAAGCAGCAACGACGAACAACGCTCCGACGCTTGCACCGGTCGTACAGACATATTATGAAGCGCTGAAGAAAAAAGACGACGCACTTCTCAAAAGCGTAATGTCTTCGGAGTTCATCAAGGCGGTCGAAGCCGATATGAAGGAAGAGAAAAAGACGGGTATCGCGGCCTACATGGCGGAGTTCGATTCGATTCCGGAAAAGCCGGTCGAGATTCGAAATGAGAAGATCGAAGGCAGCGATGCGGTCGCTGAGATAAAGGGCGGAGCCTATATCAACTGGACGCCGTTCGCTTTCGTCAACGAAGGCGGTAAATGGAAATTTACCGGTGGCAGCCCTGTTTTAAAATAGAGCGGAGACAGGAGACTGTCCCTTGTCCCTTGTCTCCCGTCTAGCTTGCTGCTTTCGCTTCCGTAGGTTGATACGGGGGCAGCACCACTCTCGCGGCTTTTTCCTTCTTCAAACCCAGAGCCCAATCCGCCTGCATCAGGGTGTGGATGTCGCGCGTTCCTTCGTAGATCACCGCGGCCTTACAGTTTCGCAGATATCGCTCGACAGGATAATCGTTCGTGTAGCCGTTCGCACCGTGGATCTCGATCGCCATCGACGCGGCGGTTTCCGATCGGATCGTCGCCTGCCATTTTGCCACGCTTGCGGCTCGTGCAGACGGACGGCCTTCGTTCTTCAAATATCCACATCTCAGCCACAGCAGATGCGACATCTGATAATCAGCTTCCATGTTTGCGATCTTTTGCTTCACGAGCTGAAAGTTCGCGATCGTCTGGCCCTGCACTTCGCGCGTGTTCGCATACGCAACCGAGGCATCGCGCGATGCTCGGATAACTCCGGTCGCTCCCGACGCGACCGTATAACGGCCGTTCTCGAGAGAGAACATCGCGATCTTGAATCCTTCGCCTTCCTGACCGAGCATGTTCTCTTTCGGAACCCGAACGTCCTGAAGTGAAAAGTAGCCCGTGTTCCCTGCTTTTATTCCAAGCTTGCCGTGCAGCGTTCCGCTCGAGAATCCCGTCATCGAACGCTCGATAATAAAGCAGCTCATTCCGCTGTGATCGCGCTTTTTCTGCTTCTCGAGATCGGTCCAGCAGAAGAAGAGGAAGTTGTCGGCCACGTCGCCGAGCGAGATCCACATCTTTTCTCCGTTCAGGATCCAGTCGTCGCCGTCGCGTTTCGCGTATGACTTCATTCCGACGACGTCGCTGCCGGCGTTTGGCTCGGTGAGCCCGAACGTCGCAAGCTTTTCACCCTTCGCTTGCGGAACGAGATACTTTTGTTTCTGCTCTTCAGTACCCCAGCTAAAAACGCTGAGCGAATTCAGCCCGACATGCACCGACATCGCGACACGCAGAAATGTGTCGCAAGCCTCGAGCTCTTCACATACAAGCCCGAGTGAGATGTAGTCAAAGCCCGCTCCGCCGTACTGTTCCGGAATACATACGCCGAGCAATCCGAGCTCGGCCATCTTTTCAAAAATGCTTCGTTCAAAATGCGATTTCTCGTCCCACTCTTTGATATACGGAGCAACTTCACCGGCGCAAAACTCGCGTACGGTCTTTTGCAATGCCAGATGTTCTTCAGTCAGTTCAAAATCGATCACGGTAGTTACTTATCCTCGTTAAATTGTTGTGTATGATAAAATTCAGGTCGCAAATCCGAACCAGAAGTTTAGCATTTTCATTTGGCTTCCGCGAAGCTAGTTCGTGTTCCATCTCTATGAAGAAGTTTGTAATCGCTGCATTATTATTGTCACTCTTGCCTTCTGTTCTGCTCGCACAGAACCGTTCGAACGAACCGATTCCCGCGATGCCGAAACTCTTGTCTCAACGCGAGCAGATGGACGCTCGCGAAGCATGGCTCAGAAAACGGCTCGGTACGCTATTGCTTCGGATGATGCAACGGAACGGGATCGACATTTGGATCGTCGTCAACGAGGAGTTCCATTCCGATCCGGTGACCGAGCACATCGTCCCGCCAATCCCAATTGTCGGCCGGCGAGACTTCTTCGTCTTTATCGATCGCGGAGGCAAGCTCGAGAAATACGCGATCGTTCGCTACATCGAAGAGCGGCTCAAGAACCACTACACGGTCCTGAATCCTCCGCGCGACCAGATCGCCGCAACTCTTAAAAAACTCGTCGATGAGCGGAGCGCGAAAACGATCGCGCTCAATTTCGGCGGTGCTCGCGGACAACAGAACGGACTTACTCAAGATGGTTACCGATTTCTTTCCGAAACTCTTGGAAACGACAACGAAAAGAAATTCGTATCCGCTTCGAAACTTCTCACGGAATTTTTCGATACGAGGCTGCCCGAAGAACTCGAGCATTATCGACAGGCCGTTCTGGCGACGGATGTGATCACGCGTCGAGCGTTCTCGAACGAAGTGATCAAGCCGGGAAAGACCACGGTCGGCGATGTGCGGTGGTGGATGCTGCAGCAGGTCAACAACCTCGGTCTCGGTATCTGGTTCCAGCCGGACCTTCGCGTGCAGAGACAAGCCCAAACTACAGGCACGACACAGCAGTTCCTCGACGTAGCCTCAGAAGATGTAGTCCTGGAGCGCGGCGACCTGATCCACGTCGACTTCGGATTGATCTACATGGGCCTCAGCACCGACTGGCAAAAGCACGGCTACATTCTAAAGAAGGGCGAGAAGGATGCTACCGCCGGATTGAAAAACGCGTTGAAAAATACGAACACACTGCAGGACATCATGTTCGGGTTTGCTCGTGCCGGAATGACCGGACCGGAGGTTTACGACGCCACCATGGCCGAGTGTAAAAAACGCGGGATCGACGCGATGATCTATTCGCATCCGATCGGCGCCCACGGTCACGGGCTCGGTGCTTCGATCGACTTTCGCCGCAGCATCGGAGGCAATGAAGAGGACCGTTTGAGGCTCGGGTCGTATACTTCGATCGAGTTGAACACCTCAACGAATGTCCCCGAATGGAACAACCAGCGAGTCACGATGATGGCGGAAGATGATGCTGTCATGACGGACAAAGGATTCCAATTCATACGCCCGCGGCAGACGGAGCTCTACCTCATCAAATGATCTCTGTCGATAAAGCCCTAAAAATAGTCACGAAAGAGACACCAACGCGCGGGTCAGAATCCGTCCGTTTGGTCGACGCGGTCGGGCGGGTCCTGGCACAACCTATCGCTGCTGATTCGGACATGCCGCCGTTCGATCGGTCGCAAATGGATGGATATGCGATGCAGGCCGAGGACGCGCGGCGCGTGCCCGCACGGCTTAGGATCGTGGGCGAATCCGCGGCGGGACGCGGATGGCATAAGAAGGTCCGTAGCGGTGAGGCCATTCGGATAATGACCGGGGCGCCGCTTGCGCCCGGGACCGATGCGATCCAGAAGATCGAGCTGACGAGCGAAGACTCGGACGTGGTCGTCATTAACGAGCCGACCGAGGTCGGAAAATATATCGTTCGAAAGGGCTCGGAAATAAAGAAAGGAGATAAGCTTTTTTCTCCGGGGGAACGGATAGACGAAAAGATGATCGCGAGCCTCGCGGCTTTCGGCTATGCGAACGTAAGGGTATCCACGAGACCGAAAGTCGCGATCCTCGGTACCGGAACTGAGATCGTTCCGGTTGATCAGAAGCCGGGCCGCGATCAAATACGCAACTCGAATTCGTTCATGCTGAGATCGCTGGCGGAGCAGGCGGGTGCGATTGCTCGGATGCTTCCGCAGACAGGAGACGATCTCGGGCGATTGAAGGCCCGAATATCGAAAAGCGTCGATAGCTCCGCCGACATTCTCGTTATAACCGGCGGCGTTTCGGTCGGAAAATACGACCTGACAAAAGTCGCCTTGCTCGGGCTTGGCGCGGAGATCTACTTCGAAAAGGTCCGTCTTCGTCCCGGCAAACCGGCTGTGTTCGCTCGATTGAACGACACTATTATTTTCGGGCTTCCGGGAAATCCCGTTTCATCGGCGGTGACTTTCTATCTGTTTGTGCGAAAAGCGATCCTGCTAATGCAGCGCGCGTCCGTTACAGACCTTGCAAGCGGGACGGCGATACTGACATCGGCAGTGAGGGCCGCGAAGGAACGCGATACTTATCTTCCTGCGACTACGGACACCGATAAGAACGGCCGGCTCTTGGCGACGCCGCTTCGCTGGCATGGCTCCTCGGATTTTGTCGGATTCGCGCGTGCCGATGCACTTTTGAAACTCGAACCAGACGAGGTGCGTTCGGCGGGTGACGTGGTCCCGATCCGCTATATCTAATATAAAATGAACGCACCGGCAACAATCGCCCTCGAGGACGCTCATGAGACGGTCGAGACGATGATCTTTAAGGCAAGAAAATTATGAGCAAGCTTTCACATTACGATGAGACGGGCCGGGTGAAGATGGTCGATGTATCGGCCAAGGAGGTCACGACGCGACGGGCAGTCGCATCGTGCAAGGTTCTGTTATCCCGCGAAACTCTCGAGATACTGAGCTCGCAAACGAATCCGAAAGGCGACCCCCTCGAAGTCGCACGCATCGCAGGGATCATGGCTGCGAAGAAGACGTTCGAGCTAATTCCGCTCTGCCATCAGATCAATTTGTCTAAGGTGAATGTCACGGCCGAAATCCTCGACTTCGGTATTCATATTGAAGCCGAAGCCGTGACCGACGCGAAAACCGGCGTCGAGATGGAAGCTCTGACGGCGGTCTCGGTCGCGGCCCTGACGATCTACGACATGTGCAAAGCCGTGCAGAAAGACATCGAGATCACGGATATAAGGCTCGAAAGTAAGACCGGTGGGAAAGAAGAGTACCGAAGGCAGTAGGGTAGTCTTTGGTCTTTGGTTGTCGGTAGTTAAAAGCTCGCGAAGACCAAAAGCCAAAAACCAAAGACCGAAAACCAAAGACCCGGTTATCACATCAAAAACATGACGCTCCGTTGAACTTTGATGTAATATCGAACGTAAAGGCAGACGAAGGAGTTTTACCAAATATGCGACACAGAATTGCCGAGGAAGCTAAACCGCAGCTTTTACTTTTGCTGCTGGCGACCGCGATCACGGTCGCCCTCTATTTTATCCCGCTCGCCGATTATCTCGTCTACCCGATCCGCCTTTTTGTCACGTTCATTCATGAGAGCAGCCACGCTCTCGTCGCCGTCGTGACGGGTGGATCAGTTCAAAGCCTGACGATCTCGACCGACGGCAGCGGGGTTGTCTATTCGGCTCCGGGCGGAATGATCGGTGCACTGCTGACCTCGAGCGCCGGCTATCTCGGAACGACGGCGTTCGGTGTTCTGATGTTGTTCTTGATCCGCAGATCTTTTTCGCCGCACAAGATCCTGACGGCACTCGGCATCTTTGTCGCGGTGATGACTGTGGTCTTTACGATAATCAGCCCTGTGTTCAACTTCCTTTCGCTAAACGCTTCGTTTTCCAGTATCGCCTTTACGATCGTCGCTGGTGGTTTGCTCGCCGCGGCACTCGTCGGCTTGGGCATCTATTCAAAGGCGAATGTCGCGAACTTTGCGGTCGCATTTCTCGCTGTGCAGTGTCTGCTCAACGCCGCGCTCGATCTTATTAATGTTTTCTTCATCAATGCTCCGTTGCTCGGGGCCGATATTCAGAACGACGCGAGCAACATGTCGGCCGCAACCGGCATACCCGGGATCGTGTGGGTCGTGATCTGGATGGGCATCTCACTCGTTATGATCTCGCTTGGCCTGCGTTTGTATGCGGTAAAGCAGAACAAAGCCGCGGCGGACGATTCGGTATTTGAGACAGACTCGTCGGCCTAACGCCCTCGTGAACCATCGCTTTTGGGCTTTCGCGACACAGACAGCACCACCTGCGTAAGCGGGTGGTCGAGAGTTGGGACCGAAGAAACGTGATTTTTCGTTCGCGCCGAGCCACCCGCTTAGCAGGTGGACTGACCTGTTGCCCACGCAACTACCTGAACCATGAAAATACTATTCTCCGCGATTACGATCGCGACCCTATCGTTCACGCTCTCCGCGCAAGTTAAAAAACCCGAACCGCCGGCCGTTAAAATTCCCTTCTCCGAATCTCGCCAGGCCGTCGTCGTTACGACGAAGGACTGGAATGCAACTCAAGGCGAGGCCCGACTGTATGAACGCTCATCCAAAACGGCGGAGTGGAAATCGAAAGGTGAACACTTTCCGGTGGTTGTCGGTCGCAGCGGACTTGCATGGGGGCAGGATTCCGCACCAGAGAAGGCAACCGAATACAAAAAGGAGGGCGATGGCCGAGCACCCGCTGGATTATTTCCGCTGACTTTCGCTTTCGGGACCGCGGTGAAACCTGAGCAGGTCACTTTTCCTTACACGCGGCTAGCCCCGTACACCGAGTGCGTAGACGATGTGAATTCGCATCACTACAACAAGATAGTTCGGAGCGACCAGGTTGGCATTTTCGATTGGAAGAGTTCTGAAAAAATGCTCGAGGTTGGTGAGCAGTATGCTCTCGGCGTGTTTGTCGCGTACAACTCGTATCCGGTCGTCAAGGGAAACGGGTCCTGTATTTTTTTACATGTCTGGAAGGATGCGGCGAGTCCAACGAGCGGCTGCACCGCGATGGGCCGTCTCGATCTTGAACGGATCGTTAGCTGGCTCGAACCGGATCACCATCCTTATCTTGTGCAGCTTCCTGAGGATCAATATAAGCGCTACCGAAAATCGTGGAAACTTCCAAAACTCAAATGACGCTCGCGAGCATTCCGCTTGGCGCGCGACTGCTTGTCAGATCGAAAAAAGACTGGCGCGTCGCGGTCGTCTCGCGGATTGCCGAAGATCAAATCACCATCTCGGTCGCTTCGCCAACCGGCTATAACTATCGTCTGCGGCGCGCGGTCGATGCGTCGATCTCTTTCGACGGCCGAATTCCCTTTCTGGTTATCGAAGAAAGCGATACCTGGCGAGACAATTTTTCCACCTACGACATGCGTTGGTAGGCTATCGCAGCTTAACCTTCCCGACTCCGATAATCCTTCTCGCCTGATTCTCCTGAACAAAAACAACTACCTTTAGATTTTCCGGTTTCCACTCCGCGCCGACCTGGAAGTCAGACGAAACTTCCAATTCGTTCTTATCTTCGGCGAGGACACCCACCGTCTTGAGCTCACGAACCACTGAGATATGTTCCAGCGTCTTACCCGAATTCTCGCCACGCTCGACTCGTGTACTGATGCCGTCCTCGGCGATCGCCGCGTACACGGTCGCCTCGCCGTGCCTTGGAGCGTTCCTGATCTTCACCTTTAGATGATTTTCTTCCGCGGTGACTTCGATCAACGCTTTCGCTGATTCCGCCGACTTCGAGATCTCTTTCGAAGCCTTCCCCGAATCGCTTCCAACAAACTCGGATTTGCCGTCAACCACCATTTGCGGTGTGTAATTCGAGTTAAGATTTAGAGCCTCCGTGTAAATTTGCTGTCGGCGGCTGTAGAGCGGCGACGAGAAACGATCTTTCCACCCGAGGCGGTCCCAGTAATCCACATGAAACGCTAACGTAATTATCTCGGCCTGGGCCACCGGCTGTTGTTTTTCGAGAAACACCAAATTTCGGTCCGCCGGCGGGCAGCTTGAACAACCCTCCGACGTAAACAGCTCGACCAATACGGCTTGACGATCGGCGGCGGGCGGCGCCGACGATTCATGTTCAACCTTTTGAAGGTCATCCGCGACCTGTTGTGGGCACGACGAGAATAATCCGCTCACTGCAATTGCGACGATAAATAGAAATAACCGCATATGCGTAAATATAGCCGATAGGTGTTGCTTTATTCCCGTTTTGTTTCGAAATCCGCCTTTGCTAAACTTTAGTTTTTCCTACGGGGTCGGATTCTCATCTATGCAAGCGGTACGATCAAAACAGGACGAAGCCATCGAAGTTCGCGGAGCCCGCGTCCATAACCTCAAGAACATATCGGTCTCACTTCCGCACAACAAACTGACGGTCGTTACCGGCGTTTCGGGTTCCGGAAAATCCAGCCTTGCCTTCGACACAATTTACGCCGAAGGCCAGCGTCGGTATGTCGAATCGCTGTCGGCTTACGCACGACAGTTCCTCGAAAGAATGGACAAGCCGGATGTCGATGAGATCACGGGCATCGCTCCGGCGATCGCGATCCGCCAAAAGAACGCGACGCGAAATCCGCGCTCGACTGTCGCGACACAGACCGAGATATACGACTACCTTCGGCTGCTTTACGCCCGGGCCGGGCAGACCTTTTGTCACGTTTGCGGACGCGAGGTAAAGAAGGATTCACCGGAATCTGCGGCAGATGAAATTCTCGCTGAGTTGCCGGAAGGGACGCGATTCTACGTCCTGTTCCCGATCCAGGAGAACGGCTCCCGCAAAGACGCAAACGCAGTAAAGAAGACTAAGAAAAAGACTATCGTCAGATCCGACGAGCTGAGCGTTTCGGCATTTCTGATCCTACTCCTTCAACAAGGATTCTCGCGTCTCTTTCGCGACGGCGAGGTCATCGAACTTCAACGATCCGAAGATTATCTATTCGATAATTTCGATGGCACGTATGTTCTGATCGACCGTCTGAAATCGGATAAGGAGATCCGCCAGCGGCTCGTCGATTCTCTCGAGACATGCTTTCGCGAAGGACATGCCGCTATCATCGCGGTTTCTGGTTCCGAGTCTCTGGTTTCTAGTTCGTCTGCTAAGCACCAGAAATTAGAAACAAGCAACCAGGAACTTCGATTTTCGGACAAATACATCTGCAAGTATGACGGCACGGTTTACGAAGAGCCCGAGCCCCATCTGTTTAGTTTCAACTCGCCGTTCGGAGCATGCCCCGTCTGTCAGGGCTTCGGCAACACGATCGGCGTCGATTACGATCTCGTCATTCCGAACCCACTGCTCTCGATCAAGGATGGGGCGATCGAACCCTTCACTCGTCCGCAGCACGCATGGGCGCATAAAGAGCTGTTGAAATACGCCGCGTCGGCGACGATCGATATTAAAACGCCGTTCGCGGATCTCGACGACTATCAGCAGAACGCGATCATCTACGGCGACGAGGGATGGCGCGGTATCAAGGGGTTTTTCAAATGGCTCGAGACGAAAAAGTACAAGCTTCACGTCCGTGTCTTTCTCGCTAAATATCGCGGCTACACGAGATGTCCCGAATGTGACGGGGCACGGTTGAGGCAAGAGGCTCGTGACGTGAAGATCGGAATGCTCTCGCTGCCGGAGATAGTCGCGATGTCGATCACCGACGCCGCAGCATTCTTCGATCAGCTGACGTTGAGCGAGGAGCGTGCGAAGATCGCCGATAAGGTACTGCTTGAGATCCGGCGTCGTTTAAAGTTTCTCGTGGATGTAGGTTTGGATTACTTGACGCTCAGCCGTGTCGCCGCGACTCTTTCAGGCGGTGAGGCCCAGCGCATTCAGCTTGCCACAAACCTCGGCTCGCTGCTTGTGGGAACTCTGTACGTGCTGGACGAACCCAGCATCGGCCTTCATCCCCGCGATAACGCACGGCTGATCAAAATCCTCGAAAACCTTCGAGATATCGGCAATACGCTGCTCGTCGTCGAGCACGACGAAGATACGATGCGTGCCGCCGATCATATTCTAGATATCGGTTTGTTTGCCGGTGAGTTGGGAGGCAACGTCGTATTCGAGGGCAACTTTCAAAAACTGTTAAAAGATAAGGCTTCGCTGACCGCCCGATATCTTCGCGGCGACAGCGAGATCAAGATCCCGCAAAAAAGGAAAACGAAAACCAAAAAGAAGATCGCGATCACCGGGGCCCGCGAGCATAATCTGCAAAATATTTCAGTCGATATTCCGCTTGAGATGCTCGTCTGCGTGACGGGCGTTTCGGGCTCGGGCAAATCGACGCTCGTCCACGACATCCTGTACGCCGGGCTAAAGAAAAAGCGGGGCGAATGGAATGCCCACGTCGGACTGTTCAAGGAGTTATCCGGATCCGAGTTGATAGACGATGTGATACTGGTGGACCAGTCACCGATCGGACGGACGCCGCGTTCGAACCCGGTCACCTACATAAAGGCATACGACGCGATCCGCGAAGTCTTTGCCGGAACGCAGACGGCAAAATCGAAAGGCTACAACGCCTCGCATTTCTCGTTCAACGTTCCCGGCGGGCGCTGCGAAACCTGTCAGGGCAGCGGGACGGTGACCGTCGAGATGCAGTTTTTGGCAGATGTCGAGCTGACGTGCGAAGACTGTCGCGGCACGCGTTTTCGCGACGAGATTCTCGGCGTCAAGTACAAAGGCAGGAACATCAACGAGGTTCTCGGGATGACCGTCCGCGAAGCGCAGATGTTCTTTAAGGACGTTAAGAAGTTAACATCGCGCTTGAAGACGCTTGAAGAGGTGGGTTTGGGTTACTTACGGCTCGGCCAGTCAGCGACGACACTTTCGGGCGGAGAAGCACAACGCGTTAAGCTCGCGGCGCATCTCGCGCAAAAAACACGCTCGAATACGCTTTTCATCTTCGACGAGCCGACGACCGGTCTGCACTTCGAAGACATCAACAAGCTGCTCACAGCATTCCGCGCCTTGATCGATAACGGCGGAAGCCTGGTCGTCATCGAGCACAATCTCGATGTCATCAAGACCGCAGATCACGTCATCGATCTTGGGCCTGAGGGCGGTGTCGGCGGCGGCGAGGTCGTTGCAACCGGAACTCCAGAGCAGATCGCGAAGAATGAGAAATCACATACAGGAAGATATTTGAAAGGGCTTCTAAACGGAAAGGCATAACTAATCGTCGCCGAACTTTGCACGCCATTGCGGTGCGATCTGTTCCATGACCTTGCAGTCGCAGTAGCCGCCGTTCTCGTTCAGCCATGATGTGATCTTCGGAAAGTTCAGCTTGTTTTCCATCATGAAACGCATCGAGTACTGCAAGCTGTTGTTACATTCGGAGTCGTAAAGCTCGTCCTCAAGATAATCAAGCAGGTCGCTGATCGTGTCCTGCTGCGCCGGCAGGCTATCGAGAAACGCCTGTAGTTCCTCGCCGCTCATCTGTTCGAGATTTTCGATCTCACGTTTTCTTACGATGGGCATATCTTGAGTCTGTCGAGTCTGTCGAGTCTGTCGAGTCTGTCGGGTCTGTCGGGTCTGTCGGGTCTGTCGGGTCTGTCGGGTCTGTCGGGTCTGTCGAGTCTGTCGAGTCTGTCGAGTCTGTCGAGTCTGTCGAGGTTCGATTCTTTTCGTGTATTTCGTGTATTTGTATGTTCGAAATGTCCGGTGGTAGTAGGCTGGATGGTAAGT
>JBDTWZ010000002.1:0-51694 GCA_040006435.1 Acidobacteriota bacterium | reverse complement strand
TGAGGATCATGTTCCTCTCTCGTTCCCGGCTGCTACTCACAGCCGGGATTTTTTTTGCGCTTAAATTGCGGTTGTTAAGTCACCTCGCGGTGCGGTATATTTTTCTTTCCGAGTCGCCCATCTCCCGTGGCAGCCGGAGAGGTAGCCTAATTGGTAAGGCAGTAGTCTTGAAAACTACCGCGGGAAACCGCTTGCAGGTTCGAGTCCTGTCCTCTCCGCCATTCCCATTTTGGATTTTGGGTTTTGGATTTTGGATTGATATCCCGGGCCTAATCCTTCGACTGTTCATCACACCTGTATTGCCAACATTGACGCATTTGATATAGCCTTAGAACACTGAATGACGATTCATTCAGTGTTATTTTATGCCAAAGAATTCAGTCGCCCCGACCCGAAACGGAGTTGCGGACAAACGCGAGGCCATTCTGCGAGCCGCTACCTCTGTCTTTGCCGAAAAAGGATTTTTTAATTCTAAAGTCGCCGACATCGCCAAGGCGGCAGGCGTTGCCGACGGGACGGTCTATCTTTACTTCAAGAACAAGGATGACGTTCTGCACTCGATATTTGATCGGGCGATGGGCGAATTTATCGCCGACGGCCGCCGCGAGTTGGCAACGCTCGACAAACCCGAAGACAAGCTTCGGCGGATAGCCGAGTTGCACTTGGAACGATTGGGTGCCGATCGCAACATGGCGATCGTTTTCCAGGTAGAGCTTCGTGGATCGATCAAGTTCATGCAGGAATTTTCCGCCGCCGGTTTTTCCGAATACCTGGACATCATTCGAGCGACGATCGATGAAGGCCAGAATAGAGGCGTCTTCCGTTCGGATCTAAAACCGATTGTATGCGCAAAGATGTTCTACGGTGCGCTTGATGAAATGGTGACCAACTGGATCCTTTCAAGCAAGAGTTATCCCCTGGCTCCTATGGCTGAAGAGGTTCTAAAGATCTTTTTTGGAGGACTGCTGGCAAAATGACGGGAACCGTCGACAATCCACGAGCCGATATTCCAGGAGGACATCCGGGCCGAAACACCACACTCTTTGAAAACGAACCTGCTACCATTCCGGATCTCTTTCGCCAAGCTGTAATCAATAACAACCTCATCGATGCGCTTAATTACAAGCGGGGTGACGAGTGGCGGTCCATATCGTCGAATGACATGGTCGCGCGAATCGAGAATGTCGCCTGCGGGCTTTATTCACTTGGTCTTCGCAAGGGCGACAAAGCGGCGATCCTTGCCGCGAATTCGCCAGAATGGACGTTTGCCGACGCCGGTTGTCAGTTCGCAGGCATAGTCGACGTGCCGATCTACACTACCCTTTCTCCCGACTCTGTCGAGTACATTCTTGGAGACTCGGTCCCGCGAGTTCTATTCCTCGAGAGCAAGGCTGACTACGACCGGGTCGCCGCCGTTATCGCGGCGTGTCCTTCTATCGAAAAGTTGATCTTTTTTGACGCCGGCGACGTTGACCTACCCCAAGCCGTCTCTCTCGTCGAACTGGAACTTGCCGGCGAAGCGCTAAGAATCGAAAGACCGCAGCTTGTTTCGGAACTGGCTGGAGCAGTAGATCCCGAAGACATCGCGACACTTATCTATACAAGCGGAACCACCGGTGAGCCAAAGGGAGTGATGCTGACGCACACGAATATTATCTCGAACGTCATTGATGCCGGCGAGAAGTACGATTTTTCGATCCATGACGTTTCATTGTCCGTCCTGCCCCTGACGCACGTTTTCGAACGATCGGCGATGTATCTTTACATCTTTCACGGAATGTCGGTATTTTACGCGGAGTCGGTTGATAAGGTGCCGGACAATCTTCGCGAAGTGCGGCCGACTATCTTCGTCGGAGTTCCGCGCATATTCGAGAAAGTCTACGCGAAGGCGAAGTTGAAGGCCGCACAGAAAGGCGGCGTCAAGGAATGGATCTTCGACTGGGCGATCGAAACCGCAAAGGAATTCGCCATGCAAAACGAGCGACGTAAGCCGCCGTCGTTCTACCTCTCATTGAAACACAAGATCGCCGACGTTCTTGTTTACAGCAAGCTACGCGAATTTTTCGGCGGTCGGCTGCGAGCCTGCATAACCGGTGGAGCCGCATTGCCCGACGACATCTTTCTAATCTTTACGGGTGCGGGAATCGCGATAATGCAGGGTTACGGTCTGACGGAGACTTCGCCAGTGATCACATCGAACAATCCATCAGCCGTGAAACTCGGAACTGTCGGAAAACCGATCCGCAATATGAGCATCCGGATCGCCGGGGACGGCGAGATCGAGGCGCGCGGTCCGGGAGTTATGCTCGGATATTACAACAAGCCCGATGCAACGCGTGCGACATTTACCGACGATGGGTGGTTCAAGACCGGTGACATCGGTGAGATCGACGACGAAGGATTTTTGAGGATCACCGATCGTAAGAAGGAACTGTTCAAGACATCCGGCGGAAAATACATTGCCCCGTCGCCGATCGAACAGATGATCAGGTCCTCTCGTTTTGTCAGCCAAGCCGTCCTTGTCGGCAACGAGCGGAAATTCGCGGCTGCTCTCGTCGTCCCCAATTTCGAAATGGTTGAATCGTACGTCAAGCTAAAACGCCTCGATGCAAAACGCCTGCTGAGATGTGCCGGAACGAACGCATCATCAATGTGATCGAACGTCAGATCGATTCCGCGACTCAAAATCTGGCGCGATTCGAGAAGGTAAAAAAGATCGCCTTGCTGGAAAACGAATTGACTGTAGAGGGCGGAGAGTTGACGCCGACGCTTAAGATCAAGCGCCGGGTCGTAGAAGAAAAATATAAAGATGAGATCGACGCGCTGTACCTGGACTAGTACAGAACCCGGGTCGGAAGTGCGTTTCCGAATCCCCCAAGAGCCGTGCGCCCGGCTCCTAGCGCAATTTCGAGGATCGTCTGCGCAATGTTCTTTTTCGCCTTATCTACCTCGACGATGTCGTACGGCTCCAGCATTATGTCCTTTTGCTCGCCCTTGCGAATGAGGTCGTAATTCGCCTTTATGATCTCTCGATCTTTTGAGTTCGATTTCAGCCGGTAGATCTTAATATCTTTTGTTTTTGCCTCACGGCGAACGCCGCCAATTTTCGCAATGGCTTCTGACAACGACACCCCACCTTCTTTCAAGAAAATTCCCTGCGGGGTTACAACTTCACCGGTGATGTACACTGGCGACGCCTTTTGCACCACGATCACATCGCCCGGATAGATCACTGGATTCGCTTCTTCGAGGCCAAGCTTCAGACTCGCAAGACTGTACATTCGCGAAGGCACGTCCAGATCGTCACCCGAGTTTTTCCAGTCAGCATCTGCGGCATCGTCTTCGCAAACAGGCGGCCGGGTCCGAAAGACCTGGATCATTCCGCCAGCCTCTTCGTTAACACCGCCGGAAAAGGACAGGAGTTCGAGGAGCGTCGCTCGTCGCGTCAATACGACCTGCTGTGGCGTCCGAACCTCACCGTATATCGTCGCGGGAGGCCGGCTCTTCCGGTCTGTCACCCGAAGGCTGATCTGCGGGTTCCTCAGATATCTCGAAAGTAATTTCGTAACTTCGGTTCGGAGATCGCGCTCGGACAGGCACTTGGCCATGATGGGCTTGTCAAAAAAAGGAACCTCTACCTTGCCATTTTCGTCAACCGAGGCGACAAAATCGAATTGAGATTCACCGAGGACTTTGGCGGTTATTTCGTCGCCGGGGCCAATTAGATAGCCTTTCTGAGCAACCGCGTCAACGGGCAAAGGCTGTCCGTGAGCAGCAGTGATCGCAATGCCGGCCGTTACGACGAGAACAAACAAAATCCGTAAATACATTAATAAACCTCTGGAGAAAAATACCGCCAAAGAATAACCCACAAAGGCCTTTGATTCAAACTATTGTCGATTCCGTTGTCCCGATAAAGGACCGGGCGCTTAATGACAATAAATGTTGACATGTTTACTCGCTGCAATGTAAGTTCAAGGTATAAAAGAGAGCTAAAACCCCTTACTTTTCAGGTGAACGAACAAAATCAACTAACAGACCGGTTCTGGTTCCTGCGCCGTCCGACGCAGTTCCTTGCGGATGTGGTCGTTCTCAGCGCGGCGTTCTTCGTCGCATATCTACCCGCTATTAACGTCCAGCTCGGCGAATTCTACGTCGATATCGTAATGCGTCAGCTTCCCTTCGTGGTGTTGGTACAGTTTTCTTCCCTGTTTCTTGTCGGTGCCTATTCGATCCTGTGGCGGTACGTCAGCATCGAAGATCTGAAGGTTTTTCTCATGGGTGCCGTAATCTCGTGTGCGATCCTCACGGCGTTTCGCTTTCTTCTTATCTTTTCTGATTTTAATCTCTGGCAGGTACCGGTATCCGTGATCCTGATCGACACTGTTCTCGCATTCGGCGGCCTGCTTGGCCTGCGGGTGCTTCGTCGCTTCTTTTACGAGTTTGGTGAAAAGAACCAGGTCATCGCCGGCAAGCACCGATTAAAGCGCAACCCGGCATTGCTTGTCGGCGCGGGCCGGATGGGAGCCACACTCGTAAAAGAGCTCAGCGGCCGACGTGACACAGAGCTTGAGATTCGAGGCCTCGTCGACGATGATCCGCGAAAGCGCGGCGGCAGCGTCAGCGGCTATAAGGTTCTCGGTACGACGCATGATATTCCGCGGCTGGTTGACGAACTGAACATCAAGCAAATCGTTATCGCACTCGATACCGCGCGTGGAATGGAGATCCGTCGCATCATGGACATTTGCAGCGCCATTCCCGTACGGGCGCGGATCGTTCCGAGTCTGAACGAGATCGCGACCGGCCGCGTATCAGTCAGCCGCCTTCGCGACGTTCAGATCGAGGACCTTCTTGGGCGCGAACCCGTAAAGCTGGACGATGAGAACCTTCACGACTTTCTCACTTCCCGTACGGTGATGGTTACGGGGGCGGGTGGCTCGATCGGATCTGAGTTGGTGAGACAAATAATCAGCTACGGTCCGAAGCGTGTGCTGCTTGTCGAACGCGCCGAATTCTTTCTATTCCAGATCGAGCGCGAGCTCTCGGAATTACAAGGCCTTGAATTCGTCCCGCTCATCGCGGATGTGGGCGATAAACCTCGTATGCAAGAGATCTTTGAGCGGTACCGCCCCGAGGTCATTTTCCACGCAGCGGCGCATAAGCATGTCCCGTTGATGGAAGTTAACGCAGTCGAAGCCATCAAGAACAACGTTCTTGCGACTCGATGTTTGGCGGAGCTTGCCGGAAAGCATGCGGTTCGTGACTTCGTGCTGATCTCGACGGACAAGGCAGTGAATCCGACGTCTGTAATGGGAGCATCTAAGCGGATCGCGGAGATCGTCGTTCAGGGACTGAACCAAGAATACGAAACAAACTACGTAGCTGTTAGATTCGGCAACGTACTCGGCTCCGCCGGTTCGGTCGTTCCGATTTTTAGCGAGCAGATCCGAAAGGGCGAAGCCATCACCGTCACCGATAAAGAAATGACGCGGTACTTCATGACGATCCCGGAAGCGTCGCAGCTCGTCCTACAGGCGGGAGCACTTGGGACCGGCGGTGAAATTTTCATTCTCGATATGGGTCAGCCGGTAAAGATCGTAAACCTTGCCGAGGACATGATCCGTTTGTCGGGCCTCACACCGTACGAGGACATCGACATCGTCTTCACTGGTGTCAGAAAGGGCGAGAAACTTTTTGAGGAGCTCGAGATCACGGGTGAGAATCTGGATCGAACGAATCATCCGAAGATCTTTATCGGCAAGATCGCGAAATATACGAATAAGGAAGTAGAGCGCATCGTCGAGAGCTTTGGTTCCGCCGTGGAGGCATCCGACGAATCGCGGATACGGCAACTATTCAATGACGTGCTGCCCGAGGCGCGGATCGGAGATGCTGTGAGCCGTGTTCTGACCAACACTGGCGATTCCGCGAACGACGAATTTTTCGTCCAACCTTCGAAACTCGGTCTGGCCGAGAAATAATCTTTCGCTCCTAAAACCCGCTATGACGCAACCAAGGATCTCAAAACATCGCGTCTCTCAGAAAGCGGCTTCGTTCACCGAGTCGGTTATCCGCGAAATGTCCCGCGAGGCCGCGAAATACGGAGCGGTGAATCTCGGTCAGGGATTTCCCGATTGGCCGGCGCCGGAAGATATAAAACAAAAAGCGAAAGACGCAATCGACGCGGATCATAACCAGTATGCGATTACGTGGGGCGTCAAAAGTTTTCGCGATGCGATCGCGGCAAAGACGAAATGGTTTCTCGGGATAGACATCGATCCGGAAACCGAGATCACCGTCACCTGCGGGTCGACCGAAGGGATGATCGCCGCGGCGATGGCGACGATCGATCCGGGTGAAGAAGCCGTAATCTTTGATCCCTATTACGAGAACTACATGCCGGACACGATCATTTCCGGTGCTAAGCCGCGCTTCGTTCCGCTCTATCGCAACGATGACGGTTTTTATTTTGATCGCGAAGAACTCCGCCGCGCGTTCAACGAAAAAACGAAGGCGATCATCATCTGCAATCCAAATAATCCGACCGGAAAGGTTTTTACACGCGAGGAGATGGAGTTCATCGCCGGGCTTTGCAAGGAGTTCGATACGCTCTGCTTCACCGACGAGATCTACGAGCACATAATTTACGAAGGGACGGGTGACAAGGGACGAGTGACAAGCGCGCCGGATCATATTTGTATGGCGACGCTCGATGGAATGCGTGAGCGGACGGTTGTCGTCAATTCTCTCTCAAAAACCTATTCAGTAACGGGTTGGCGGGTGGGTTATTGCATTGCGCCGCCGGACATCACGCAAGCGATCCGAAAGGTACACGACTTTCTGACCGTCGGTGCGGCGAATCCGCTGCAGCATGCTGGTGCGTACGCGCTCAGTTTGCCGCCGAGTTATTACGACGATCTTCAAAAAGAATATCAACGGAAACGCGATTTTATTGTTCCCGTCCTGCGTGATGCAGGATTCAAATGCGAATCGCCTGACGGAGCCTATTACGTCATGGCCGACATCTCAGACTTCGGCTTTGAGAACGACATCGAATTTACAAAACATTTGATCCGCGAGATCGGCGTCGCCGTCGTCCCGGGCTCGTCGTTCTATGAAAACCGATCGATGGGCTCGCAGATGGTTAGATTCTGCTTCTGCAAAATGGACGAGACGCTCGAGGCGGCAGCGGAACGGCTAAGCAAGATTCGTTAGGACAACAGGCAGAACCGGTAGGGAGGGTGTCATGCACGCCACGGGTCGGATCCTCTAGGCTGTTTTAAAACGCAGAGATCGCGGAGTGGGCTTTTCAGAGACTTCTGCGACCTCCGCGGTCTCTGCGTTAAAACTTTATTTCCTTGTTACCTCGGCGCCGCCAGATAAATCCGTCGAGAATGTAATGCGTCAGTTGCGGCACCGCGAGCAGCGGGACGAGATAAACTTTCCACTCGGTCCAATCCCAGTTCGAGCCGAAGATCCAATTCCGCTCATGCCAGACCCCGCGATTCCAGAACAGTTCCTCGACATACGCGAACGCCCAGAGCGTAGCAAGAAACACGACCCAGTTCGATGAGAACGCTCGGTAGAACGGTCCGGTTGACTCGCGCCGCGCCTGAGCGTAAAACCAGATCAATGCGAAGTAGGGCACGCCGTGGATGATGACGTTCGTTACCGTGAACGCGTAGTCGGAATTAAAAATGACGATACCGACGTACCAGCAAATCGCGGTAGTCGCGACGACGATGTCTTTGCCGATGTTTAGGAAGCCAGTCGTGGAGTACAAATAGATCGATTTCGCGACGTAGGCGGCGAGGGCAAGGATGTAGATCGGAAAGAGAACGTCATCGACAAAAGCGGGAAGCTCAAAAAAATCGTTCGCAACAAACCATTCAAAATTTCGCGGCAGGCTGGTCATCCACCACGCGAGTGGATACACAGTTGCGAGATAGACCGCCGCCGAGTCGATCCAACACGTCCATCGTTTGGTCTCGTTCCGTTTTCTCCGGTACAGCGCTACCCATCCATATTGCTGCCTGACAAAATGAAAAACCGCGACGATGGCAAGAGCGCGCCAGAATGTCAGCTCGCCTTCGGAATACAGAGCGACACCGACCGCGTATCCAAAGATCGGAACGATCAAGTACAGCCCGAGTCGGCGGTTCAACTCTACCTTGTCGAAGTAGACACGAAAACTAGTCGACCAGACATGTGCGACGTCGATAAGCAGAACAGCCGAGATCCAGGTCCAGTCAGGTGAATCGCTGTCGAGGATTCCGAGCTGCCATCCAACTGCCAGGAGAAGGAGTGAAGCGAGAGCGCTGCCGAGGAAAACCGATAGATCGATGTTGCGGGAGAACAGCCAATAACTTTCACCGCCGAGACGCGAAGACGCTGAGGAATCAAGGCTTGTCTTTTCGAACTCATTCATTTTTCTAAACCCGGCGTCTCTGCGTCTCAGCGGTTAATACCTCGCTAACGGCTCGCAACCCGTGATAAAAGGCTTCTTCGAACAATGCGATCCCACTCACATCGGTATGTGCGAAATGTATGTTTTGCCACGGTTGTGTCGCCTTTTCTCGAACTCCGCCCCAGATAAAGTTCGGTCGGGGCGAGATCATCGCGTGGCCCCATCGCATTATATCCAGGCGATCACAGAGCTCGTAGATATCAGGATGCGCTCGGGCTACATCCGTCAGACAGACATCTGCCAGTTCACGCCAACTGTAGTTGAAAAGTTTCGTTCGCCCTTCCGGCTCGTGACACATCGGATAATAGTAAGTCAGGATTGTCGGACCGTAATCAATTCCCTTCTGATGCGTGGCATTCACATAGCCGAGCGAAGCGCTCTCGTAAAGTACGTTGTCCCAGGCGAGCGGAAAGTCACGCGCAAATCGCGGCTTCGGCCGATCGTTCAGAAACAGATTAGCGACAAACCATGCGTTGTGATGAAACTCGCTCGCATTGAATGGAGCGTTGTCATTGAATCCTTTGATGACATACGGCGCTGTGAATATTGGCGAAGCGAAGATCACTCTGTCGCACCGAAATCCGCGAAGCTCGCTGCCGTTGAGACAGATCACGTCGACACCTCTTTCGTTCGGAGCGATCGAAACTACAGCGTTCGGCTTTCTCACTTTTTCTTTCACACGATCGAAAAGATGATTTACGAACCGGCCATTCCCTTCTGGAAAAGTGATGAACTTCTGCGACTCATCGCCCGAAGCTCGAACACGCGAGCAAAAATAAAAAAGCCCGGCCCAACCCGAAGTCTGTTCGAGCTTTAATCCGTAATCGTCGCGGCATGCGTAGTCGCAATACCAGATCAGACGCTCTGATGTGAAACCGTTTTGCCGCAGCCAGTCTGCGAACGAGATGCTATCGAGCGATGTTACTTCGGCATCGTCCGAGCAATTCGCGACTGGAACGACAAAAGCGCGTCGGCCTCGTGCATCGCGCCAATTTACCCAGTGATCGATCTGTTTCTGGAATTCGGCATACTGGCGTTTATCTTCTTCGCTTGCTCCGGCGGTTAGATAAAGCCCTTCGTACCATCGGCCTTTATAGAAAACGCGTTCTTCCGGTTCGCGACATAGAAATTCCTCGCGGACACGCCACTCGTCACTCGTCACTCGTCCTTCCAGGAGCGACATCTCGTCGAGCAGCGAAATAAGTTCCGAGTTTTCCTGAAATGGCACCGGCAGATAATGCGCGCCCCATGGATAACCGACGGGCGTCCCGGTTCCGCTTCGTGATGTACCGCCGACGGTGTTTTCGAGCTCAAGCAAAACGAAGTCATTAAAATTCTCTTTCGACAACTTCCATGCGGCCGACAATCCCGCAACACCGCCGCCAACGATCGCGACCTTCACCGTTTGCCAATTATCAGGTGGAACATCGAAGCTTCTTCGCTCACGCAGAATGTGGCCAAGGTCGACATTCTGCCCGACTAACTCACCGGTAGGAAATTTCTTCGACGACATATCGCTGCACGCCGCCATCGCGAACGGCGCACCGAGGAAGGTCGTTAGTAGTTCTCGCCTCGTCAACTTCATCAGAAAAAATTAACAGGGATAAAGGAGATGAAAGGGATAAATCAGTCTTCGATCAAGTCTCGCATCGCTTCACCCATGCTGCTATCTCGGCCAAATCGGTTGTTGAATCGTCGATATTGGATTTTCGGAGTTCCAAAGTTGATTACCATACCAACTTCGATCCCGGTCGCTTTGAGATAGTTCAACAGTTGAGCGAAGTGCTGGTTTGAAAAAGTATCGACGGCCTTTAGCTCAAGCAATATCTTTCCTTCGACGACCATATCCGCAGAGAAGTCGCCAACCATAACTCCGCGAAAGCTTACCTTGAGTGGGAGTTGTCTTTCGACTGAATATCCTTTCTGTAGCAATGCAACCTGTAAGGCCTTCTCGTATACAGACTCGATATATCCCACACCGAGTTCGTTACTTACCTCAAAGCAGGCTTCAAGGATCTTGCCCGTCAGTTCTTCATGGAGCATTTCTTCATCTCCTTAATCCCCTTTATCCCTGTAAGGTGCTTCATTCAAACCGCCTCCACTCGGTTTCGTAATAACGAACGAGAGCCTGGTTGTCGAGGCGGTTTATTTCGATCTCTTCATTGGGCAGGCTCATGTCCGTTGGAAATTCAAACATCGATGCGAACGAGCTTGCATTCAGAAATTTCAGGTCAATGTTGGGGGGTTGTGAGGGGATCGCGAAAGGGCTTGATTTAGCTAGAGCGTAACCCCATACACCGAAGCTCGGCACGGTTGTTTGATAGGGCCTGACGGAAAACCCGACAGCTTCGAGCGTTTTGATGATCGACCAGTAAGAATTGCGCGCGATGAGCGGCGATGTGCATTGAATAACGACAGAGGCTTCAGGCGTGAGCTTTTGTTTCAACAAATTGTAGAAGCGGGTCGTATAGAGCTTTCCAAGCGCGAAATTGTTAGGGTCGGGAAAATCGACGATCGCGATGTCGAACGGTTCAAGATCGGTATCGTCCAGCCAGACAAATGCGTCCGCGTTCGTCACGGAAACGCGCGGGTCATCGAATGAATGGTGATTGAGATCGGCGAGCGCCGGGACAGCGTAGGAAATCCCGGTCATCATCGGATCGAGGTCGACAAGCTGAACAGTTTCGACTGATCTGTATTTTAATATTTCCCGAAGCGCGAGACCGTCGCCGCCGCCAAGTACAAGTACCCGTCGAGGTGGGCCGTCGTGCGCGGCAAACGCCGGATGGACGAGCGCCTCGTGATAGCGGTATTCGTCAAACGAGTTGAACTGCAGATTACCGTTCAGAAAAAGTGCGTAGCCGGTCTTGCCTTTCGTAACAACAATGCGTTGATAAGGCGAGCTCTTCGCATAGATGATGTTGTCGACGAACAGCGCGTCTTCCGCAAGCGTCGTCAAGCGATCCGCTTTTATAAATGCGATCAGCAGCAGCAGGATAATGAGCGCGCCCTTTATGCGCAGAAGATTCACATTCTTCGTTATCAATGGCTCAAGCAGCCAGGTTGCCCACACCGCAACGGCGGCGTTCAACATTCCAAACAGTAGCGACGTCCGGTTCAACCCGAGTTTCGGCACAAGGAAGATAGGAAACAGCAAACTCGCGACGAGCGCGCCCACGTAATCGAGAGCAAGTACGCGTGAGACGAGCGTTTTGAAGTCCAACTCGTCCTTCAAAATGCGCATCAGCAGCGGTATCTCGAGGCCGACCAGAACGCCGATCAGAAAGACCATTGAATAGAGAATGATCTGAAAGTAGGAGATGTGTGCAAATGTAAGAAAGAGAAGCGGAGCCGAGAACCCGCCGACGACCGCGACGGCAAGTTCGATGTCGACGAATTTTTCCGCAACATGCTTGTCGACGTACTTTGACAGCCACGAGCCGACGCCCATCGCCGAAAGATAGATGCCGATGATAAAAGAAAACTGCGTGACGGAATCGCCGAGGACGTAGCTCGAAAGCGTGCCGGCGATCAACTCGTAGATGAGGCCGCACGTGGCGATAATTATGACGTTGAGGAAAAGTAGCGGAGTACGATTCATAACCGACGGAAAGTGGAAAACGGTAAACGGAAAATGAAATCAACTTCCGTCATTTTCCACTTTCCATTTTCCGTTGTTCGTTAAAGAGTCTAGCCCTGGATCGCGGCGGCGATGATGATCGCGATACCGATCATGATCGAACCGATGACAATGCCGAGCGCGGTGTTCTGATCTTCTTCGATCTCTTTTTTGATCGGATAGATCAGGCCGAGAATTCCATACGTGATCGCAAAAAGCACGACACCGATAAAGACGAAGATCAGTGTCGTGACAACAACCTCAAGAAGTTGGTCCAGCTTAACGATCAATCCTAAAGGAGCCAACAAGTTCATCAGCATTTATTTTCCTCCGCGAAAACCGGTGTAGATAAAAGGCACGCCGAGACGCGATCGGCTGCCCGAGTTAGCCACCTCCCAACCGAACCAAGCTGCCGAAGCGTAAAGAACAAGCACGGCCATTCCGAATACGAGGTAGAGTTTCTTTAGCATAAACAAGGGTGCGTCCCTAGCCGACGCATGCAGGCAATGCCTGCGTTCCGTCATTCGTCCGAACTACTTGTACCGAACATACTGTCCTTCCACCGTCGCGACTCGAAGGAGAATTTCCTCAGCAGTCCGACGACAGGCACGATCAGCAGCATGATAAACGCGCAAAGGAAATTTACGCCGCGATTAACATTCTGCTCGACCTTGAGCGAGATCGGTATTGGCTTTTGCCAATCCTGCCACGTGCCTTCTACACGCAACGTATATCTCCCGGGAGGCAGCGACGAGAGTGTCGCATCCTGGTCTTTCGAACCCTCGGTCCAACTACCGTCGCTATCCGAGCCGAAGTAATACTCGATCGGAATGCTCACGGACTCGACTTCCTGGCTTTGCTCATTCACAAGATCTACATCAAGCTCGGCAAACGAATTGCTTACCGGCGCGGACGCCGAAATGCGAATGTTACGGTTCGCCTTAATTTCGAACGGCTGACTGAACGCCGTCTGAGGTGTGGTGGCGTTCGTCATCGGCGACAAGCTCAGCTGTTCCGACAAGACCGCGTTCGTCATTCCCGTAAAAGGGATTAGGAAAATTGCCACGACCATCAATAGCAGGACCGGCAAAAGTCCCCATGTGTAATAAAATCTTCCGGTGAAGGGCTGGTTCGGCGCGACCGACCAGGGCTTCGGAATATCTGGAACCCCGAACGCCTTCTCGATCTCCGCTTTGGTCATGTATGTCCCGACTGACCAGTTGATCTCGTTCGCGCTCGACTCGCGTGAGAGCATCAGCGGCGCCGCAACATAGTCGATGGCACGAACGGTTTCGCCCTGCTCGACGCGCCAGTAGAACTCGCCTCTTACGTACTGAACTACCGCGGGCGCATCCTGGAATATTCTGAACTTCGTGTTGTTGTAGACGACCGAGTTCGCACTGAGCATCTCTGCCGCTTGCGCAACTTCCGCCGGATTCACCGGCTCGACGAAATTCCAATGGTTGTCCGAATGCACCAGCCAGCGGAAACCGATCGACGGGTTGTAGAGCAGATACTCGTGCCAGTAATACGTCTCGCCTTCGATCGTCACGCTGCGAACGACGGCACCGATGATCCTAAACTTCACATCGCCAGAAAAGGTGCCCTCGGCGCCAATCGGCAAAACAAAACTCTTGTCGACCGGTGTTGGCGTGAGAGATTTTAGATAGGAAAGATTTCCGTTGTTGACGTCGAGCAACGAATCGCAATTAGGGCATGTTACGCGTTCGGACTTGTCGGGTGCGACGAGAACAAGGGGTCCGCCGCAATTCGGACAGCGCATCGCGGCAGTCGAAACACGCCTCGCCGCACGCTCCGCGGGCCGGGCCTCGGCGAGACCGAGTTCAGCGAGTGAAACCTGTTGGCCGACGAAAAGCCATGGAGGATCCACACTATAATCGATCGTGCCGAACGCGCCGCCAATGCCGGAGAGGTCCGCATACCTGCTCTGTTCGTTCGGCGTGAGACGATATGGAATTTCGCCGTCCGCAGCGACGGCGGTCGCAACCCCTTTCTCGACGACCATCAGCGGGACCTGGCTCGGGATGTCATTTACGGTTTTACCGACCTGAAGCAGATCGAATTGTGGAAGCTGGATCCCGGATGGAAGCGGCTGATAAAACGTTAAGTAGAACCCTCCCTGTGCCTCAGCCAGCCATCCGACCCACCCGTTTGAAAACGTTGCGTACCACTCGTCCCAATATCCGCCGTGTTCATGACGAAGTTGAGCACGGCCCGTCAGTTCAAAACGAGCACCCTTGAATTCGCCCTTCAATCCCAGCCTGAGAGGCGATTGTGACTCGGCGATCTCCGCGACTTTACCCAGATCTTGTAATCCCCGATCGGTGCGGGCTATCGCCGATCGGCAGAACGGGCAGACGAGGACGACCGTCGATCCCGCCTGGAATTCAATCGGCGCCGCGCACGACGGGCAGCTTGCCTGGAGAACGCTCAAGCGTCACCCCCCACCATTCTAGATTTTGGATTTTGGATTTTGGATTGCGGATTTGAATCTCCTCGCTCGATTTTCGTGACCGAGACAGTTGAGGCCCCGAGCGTGTTCTTAAGATTCGTTTGCCAGTCCCATTCCGGACGGGTTCGGCAGCAATATAGATTGAATGTCGCGACGCCGTGCTCGGGGTATGTGTGACAGGCGAGGTGCGATTCGGTCAGCGCGATCATACCCGTGACGCCAGCTTCGCCGGGGAACTGATGCCAAACCGAACCGATTGCCCTGAGGCCGAGATCCGCAATAACGCGCTCGAACAGATCTCGTAACAGCGATTCGTCGCGGAGGCGCTCGGCTTCGCAGTCCGTAGCTTCGATCAGCCATTCCGTTCCAACGATCATTCGATAAATCTACGACGCGAAATGAAAAAAGTTTGTGCCGTCGGTTTGAGAACCTATAATAGTGAAGTATGTCGAACAAAACTATAGCGAAATTCGGTGGCCTTGTCATTTTACTCATTGGTGCGTGCGCTTTCTTTTACTCTTGTTCACATGCTTCATCGACGGGCCATTATGTGGAGAATTCGGCCGGGTTTTCGTCGGACTTCGAAAAACCGATCACGGTAGGCCGGATCGAGTCCGCCGATGTAACGGAAAGCAGCGGCCTTGCGGCCTCGCTATGTCAGTCCGACGTTTTTTGGACACACAATGATTCGGGCGATGACGCATTCGTCTTCGCGATGACTTCGAAAGGAAAACATCTGGGCGCGTGGCGCGTGACGGATGCACGGAATGTCGACTGGGAAGATATTGCCGCATATAAGGCTGCGGATGGAAGCTGCTATTTGTACATTGGTGACATCGGGAATAATAAGCTCGAACGCCCCGAGCTAAAAGTTTATCGTCTTAAGGAGCCGCTCGTCTCAGATTCCACCCCGGCTTCGAACAGGAAAAGACCGCTTCAGACCGAACCGGCCGAAGCCGCTGCTTTCAAATACCCGGACACTCCACACAACGCCGAAACGCTGATCGTCGTTCCTCAGTCGGGTGATGTTTATGTTCTGACAAAGCGGCTCGACGGACCGTCCCTGATATTCAGGTTCCAGCCACAGTTTGGCGCGGCCCAGCCTAAGATCGCGGAAAAGGTTGGTGAGATCTCGTTGCCCGCCGTACCAAACGGACTTCTGACTGGTGGTTCGATATCTCAGGATGGAAAGCACGTTATCCTCTGCGATTATTCGGCCGGCTACGAACTTGATCTGCCACGGGGATCCGCGTTCGACGAGATATGGAAGTCGAAACCGATTCCGGTGGACCTCGGCGATCGAAAGCAGGGCGAGGCCGTGACATTCAGTCCGGATAGGAAGGCGATCTTCACAACGAGTGAAAAGAAGAATGCCCAGATCTTTGAAGTAAAGATAAAATGACCCGACTACCGCTTCATTCGATATACGTAAGAAACGCATGTTCGTCGAATTCTTTCCGGAGTAGTTTCAGACAGCACACTCAGCAACAACGTTAATTTGACGCGTCGCTATTCGTATCCACCGTCGCGTAAACCTCATCAAGAGAGTCTATCGGTTCCGATGCGGCCCATTAAAAATAAAAAGGCCGACGCTGTTTTCAAAAAGCATCGGCCGAAGTTTCGAATGGACTTTGGTGATTACTGAGTGATCGTGAACTTGCCTTTCAGCTTGTCGTCTTTGAGAACCTGACCGCTGACACGGTCCTTGATCACAACATTGATCTCATAATCGCCGAGCGCCATCAGGTCTGTCGGCAGCAGCCGGGCCAACGTCAGACGCTGTCCGGAATCGCTCAGACCGCTCCAATCCTCCGCCTGTCGAAGAACTTCTTTTCCACCCTTCGTCAAAACGTACTCGACATCTACCGCCGGGCGAAGTGTCGTTTGATCGATGCCGGCGTTGTAAACCTGCAGATAGATGCCGACCTCCTGACCCTTCTTGTAAGTTCCCGAGAGGTTCGGTATAACCTTCGCGTTGCCGATAACAAACTGTCCACCGATGTCGGATTCCGTAGTACTACGGAGCTTGGATGCGAGGATCATCGACGATGTCGAAAGCTTCTTCTCGTCGTATCTCGGTACGGTGAAGCCCATGTTCACCAAACCACGATTTCCCGTTACGACATCGCGGACAACGACGTCCACTTTGTAAGTCCCGGGAGTCAACGCAACTGCTTTTTGGTAAACGGACTTCTTGTCCCGAAGATCCGCTAACTCGATCGACGTCGCCGTCGTCGTCACGGAATCTTCAAAAATCCCCGACCGCTTGCCGGATACCGCGGTGATCCGACCGAAGATATTTAATTTTGCTTGCTCGAGTCCACCAACCGGACTGAACTTTAGCTCCTTGTTGTCAGTCTGAACCGTAAACGTTGCGATCACCTGTGTGTCCGATTGACGGAAGAAATCGATGCGAAGGTCGAATTCGAGAGGGTTGTTATCGAGGATGCCTGAGTCGCCACCTGCCACTCCGGCGAGGTCGCTAAACTTAACTTGCGGCGGACGCTGAAGATTTGTAATTATCTCCATCCGTCGAAAAGGCGTATCCTGTTCGCGCTGATATCCTCCCTGGTTGAGGCCACTGATGCGGTCCCCTTTAGTCGAGAGCCCGAGTTGTTCCGCTGTCGTCAAACCACCTCCCGGGACTGTCTTGAGAGCGTCTTTCTCATTTGCGTCACGAGCCAGGCGATACTCGCCTGTACTGGTCGGATCGACAAATTCAATTTCAATTCCGTCGCCGACGTTATCAAGATGACGGTACCACCATATTTCGAAGGGATATGTAGTGGTCGATCCACCGCCCTCCCAGCTCGGCCGATCGTAAGCACCGCCCGTCGGATGGGTCTCGATCGAATCAGGTTTTCCCCACGCAATATAGATGCGGCCGCGATCCGTCTTCCATCCGGGTATTCCCGACGAAAAGTGCTCGTTCGCATAGGCGATCCTCTCGTAATACTGCTCGCGGTATTCGTTCTCTTCAGTGTCGGGATTCGGATCGCGACGGCGCCAGAAGTTCTCGATAAAATTCTCGCGTTCTTCGTCCGATACCAGCGCCAGAAACGCACGCCTTTCATCTTTCGTGATGATGTAGGACACGTCCGTATTGAGCCAACGCTTATAGGCGTCCTTTAGCTCCGGTTTGACGTTCCGCGGATTCGTCGTCGGATCTTCACTCGGCTTATCCTTCTTATCTTTACCTGATTGGGCGAAACTTGAAACCGTTCCTAAACCAAGTACTACAAGTGTCAGTGCAAAATTTCGAGCAAATTTTACTGTTGACATAAATATAAAACTCCTTAACTTCCAAGGCCGCGACTACGTGGCAGAAAACTGAAATAGATTTTAACCTTAAAGATTTTAGACAGATATCCTTAATAGTTCAAGATGCACACCGGGATGAATCAGGTTGCATCCAGCCCTTCTGCAGATATGTCGGGCTGCCGCTTCTTTCCAAAAAACCACGCGATGAACACCGAAACAACGTACAGCACCATCATCGGAGCGGCAAATAGCATCATGTTCGGGATATCGCCGGTCGGCGATACGACGGCTGCCACGATTAGGATCACTATGATCGCGATCTTCCAGCTGCGGACCAGCATTCGGGCTGAAACGAGGCCTATTCGAGCCAGCACGTATGTAATCGCCGGCATTTGAAAGATCAGTCCCATGGCCAACATTATCAAAGTGATGAAATCGAAATAATCCGTGGCTCGGAGCAATAGTCGAAAATTTTCCCCGAGACTCAGAAGATACTTAACCGCGGGGGGAAACAAAATGTAATAGGCAAAGGCCGCACCGCAGACGAACGAGATCGACGACAACAAAACAAATGGCGTGACATACGCTCGTTCGTGTTTGTGGAGTGCGGGAGAGATAAAGCCCCAAACCTGAAGAAGCAAGAGCGGTACCGAGAGAGCAATCGCGGCATAAAGCGAAACCGTCACATAAAGCGTAAACGCCTCGGGTGCAGTCGTAACGATCAAACGCTCATCGGCGGCTACTTCCTGTTTTGCATCCGGAGCCAGGTCGACTGGCAGTCGCACACCTTCCGGGATAACGGCGTTGATCGTATATATTTGTTCGGTAGTAAAAAGCCCGACCAGACCCTCGGAGTCTTTTCCCACAACCGCCTCGACCGACGTGCCAGGTTGGACGACACTTGTTCCGAGCTTTGTCGCTCGGTCGAACACGAATCGACCGCGGTCGCCGTCGGTCAAATTTGAAAGCGGTAGAATTTTCTCGTCACCCGTCTTTCCTTTGACCGGAAGCTCGACACGCTCGGCTTCTGAAAGAGCTTGGCGGATAGGAACTTCGAGAAAGCTATAGATCCTGTCGGATACAAACCAGCAGAAAACAAACGCTACAACTACGATAATGACCGAGTTAACAAGCCGCTTGCGTAATTCGTCGAGGTGCTCGAGAAACGACATCTGACCGCCGCGTTGTTCAAGTTCGCTATTTTCCAACTTGTGCATTGCTTGAGAAGCGGGCCTTTTTACAGCCAGTTTTTCTTATCGGAGATGTCGCCGATGGGGTCCTCGACCGGTTCGCTAGTCTCGTTTTTTTCTGGGGGTATACTGAACATATCTGGCTGAATGGGCTTGATCTCGGGCTTAGCGATCACATTTGAATCACTGTCACCGATCGGACTCGAGCGGGGTATCGGCGGAGTTCCGCTCGTCGGTAACTCACCAGATCGCAACGCCTCGGCCTCATCCTCGAAGTTTACTTCGCGTTGCCACGTCGATTTGAATTCGTTGGTTGTATTGCGAAAGTCGGCCATTGTCTTGCCGATCGTTTTCGCGATCTGCGGCAGCTTTCGAGGGCCAAGAAAGATCAGGGCTATGATCCCGATGAGAATCAACTCTGAGGTTCCAATAGATTCGAGTATGAATAAAAACACTTTAATTTAACTAATGTCGATCAGATGCTCGCGCCTGTTGGTCACTCGGCCGATAACTTTTGCGCCCGGAACTTTTTCTAAAAACTCAGCGATGTTCCCAGTCGGAAGACTGATCAAAAGGCCACCGGCGGTTTGCGGATCGTATAACGCGCTCTGCATTTCGCCGGACACTCCATCAGACATGAATACCGCGTCGCCGACATATTCTCGATTGTTCTTATCGCCGCGGGTCAACATTCCCTGCGCGATCAGTTCCAGGACATCCGGAAGGAGTGGGACGACAGCGGACTCCAGTTCGAAAGTCACATTACTTGCCTTCGCCATCTCGTAAGCGTGGCCGATGAGGCCGAAGCCGGTTATGTCCGTGCATGCACTCGCGTTCAATTCCTGCATTACCTTTGACGCTTTCGCCGCACTGCTTGTCATTACTTTCGTTACAGCCGCGATCGCCTCTGGTTTCGCCTTTCCATTTTTCACAGCAGTGTTGATGGCTCCGGTACCGATCGACTTAGTGAGTATAAGGGCGTCGCCCGGTCTTGCCCCGCTGTTCGTTATCACGCGATCAGGATTTATGATCCCGGTCACGGCGTATCCGAACTTCATTTCCTGATCGTCAACTGAATGGCCGCCGATTACTACAACGTTCTCTTCATTCATCGCGCTCTGCCCGCCCGCGAGTATTTCCGCCAGAATATCCCAATCACCTTTTTGCGGGTAACATACTATGGATAAAGCAGTTAATGGCGTCCCGCCCATCGCGTAAACATCGTTTAGTGAGTTGACCGCCGCCGCCTGACCGTAAACGAACGGGTCGTCTGAGACCGGTGTGAAAAAGTCGAGAGTCTGAACCAGCGCGAGCTCGTCCGAAAGGCGAAAGACACCCGCATCGTCAGCCGTGTCGAAGCCAACGATGACGTTTTCGCTTGATTGGACGGGTAGCCTGCTCAAAACTTGAGCGAGGTCGCGCGGGGCGAGTTTGGCCACTCAACCGGAGCACGAAACCATTTCAGTAAGTCGCTTCATTCGCACCTCCTATTCAATAATTGTCTGGTAAATACGATCGAGATCTTCCTGATTGTAATATTCGATCTCGAGCTGGCCTCCCAAACCTTTTGTGTTCGGAACGATGCTAACGTTCGTCCCTAAACGCCTTCTTAACTTGGTCTCTGCAGCCGTGAAGTTCGGATCCTTTGTGGCAGCAGCATTTTTTACGATAATACTTTTGTTGCGTTGAACTCCCGATTTCTTTACGGCTCGCTCCGTCTCACGAACCGACAGCGATTTTTCGATCACCGAGCGGGCTACCCGCCGTTGGAGAATAACATCATCGGTTAATAAAAGGGCTCGGCCATGACCCGCGGAGAGTTTCCCGTCTTCGATCAGCGCCTGGATGTCGTCCGGAAGTTTTAGAAGCCGTAGCAGCGTGGCGATCAAAGTCCGATCTTTTCCCACGCTAGCACTCAGGGCCTCTTGTGTAAACCCCATATTATCAATAAGTTTGCGGTATGCGTTGGCTTCTTCGATAGGGTTCAGCTCTTGCCGCTGGATATTCTCAATGAGAGCTAGCTCTAAAAGTTTATCATCCGAAACCTCTCGGACCGCGGCAGGAATTTTTCGTAATCCGGCCCGCTGGGCGGCGCGCCATCGACGTTCGCCCGCGACTATCTCATAAGTTTCGTTGCGACGACGTACAACGATGGGTTGGACGATGCCGTTCGCGGCGATCGACTGCGCCAGTTCGTCGAGCGCCGATTCCGTAAATCGTGTTCGTGGCTGTTCAGGATTTGGCCGAATGAGATCGATGTCGATCTCATTTATGACGGTGCCCTCTGTCGGCGATGTAAGCGTGTCATCACCTAACAGCGCGCTCAATCCACGTCCTAAAGCTTGTCTAGCCATGATTCAATATCTCCTTAGCAAGTTGTGAATAGCTTTCCGCTCCTCGAGATCGTGGATCGTATAGCACGATGGGCTTACCAAAACTTGGCGCTTCAGCGAGTCGCACGTTCCGTGGTATGACCGTCTTAAAGACCTGTGGTCCGTAGAAGTCCCGCAAATCTTTAGCTACAGCCCCGGACAGGTTGGTGCGTTCGTCATACATCGTGAGCAACAAACCCTCAATGGCAAGCGACGGGTTTAACTCGCGTTTTAGCCGAGCCAGTGTTTCGAATAACTCCGTCACGCCTTCTAAAGCAAAGTACTCACATTGGATCGGGACCAAGAGTGAGTCTGCGGCCGTAAGTCCATTGATTGTAAGAATTCCGAGGCTTGGTGGGCAATCAATAATGATGAAATGAAAGTAGTCGCGAACCGGGTCAAGGAGTCCTTTGAGGATCGCTGCCTTGTTTTTGGCGTCGGCGAATTCTATTTCCACGCCCGCGAGATTCTTATTTGACGGAACGACCCAAAACGATTCGATCTCGGTCGGTACGACGACGTCCCTCACCGAGTCGCCCGAAATCATGGTTTCGTAGAGCGACTTTCGACTATTGGATCGCGCAATCCCGGAGCCAGAGGTTGCATTTCCCTGCGGATCCGCATCGATCAACAACACCTTTTTCCCTGCTAATGCCAGGCTTGCAGACAGATTAATGGCAGTTGTCGTCTTTCCAACGCCCCCTTTTTGATTAGCGATGGCGATTATTTTCCCCATTTTCTTCGTTTGGCAAGACTAAAGTAGCACACAGGGAGACGTGAAGCTAAAGACTAATACCGGTCAAGGCCGGCGATCGCCTCAGATTGTGGAACGTTCCACGCTTCTAATTTTTATTTGAGCTTTGAGCAGTTAAGTGGACCAATACGGTGGAAATTGCCGTCGGTGTCAGCCCCGAAACTCGCCGAACTTGCGCGAAGCTATGCGGCCTTGCGCGTTCCAGTCTCTCCACCATTTCGTTTGACAGACCGCCCACGTGGCTGAACTGGAAGTTCTCCGGTACTTTTAGATTGTCATGATGATTCGAACGCTCGGTCGCGAGGTCCTGTTTTTCTATATATCCCTTGTAGAGCGAATCAGCCAAAGCGGTTTCAAGGTCGGTTATTCGGATTTCATTCCGCGTCTCGGCGGGCAAAAGCCCATATACAACCTCGTGGCTGACGCCACGACGACTAGATATCTGAGAAAGGGTTACCGAGTCTCCGAGGTCAGTTCCAAGCATTTGCGAAAGGCCGGCGTATTCGACCGACGATCTCTTGTACCGAGTGTGATCCAAAACATTCCTCAGCCGCGCAATTCGATCCCTTTTCTGGCTGAACCGATTCCAATCTACGTCCGTCAGAAGTCCGATTTCCCGTCCATGCGGACTCAACCGTTCGTCGGCATTATCATGTCGAAGCTTCAATCTTGCCTCCGCCCTCGACGTAAACAATCGATATGGTTCGTCTACGCCGTGCCTGATCAAATCGTCGGTCAGAACACCGATATAAGCCTCTTTACGGTTCAAAACAAAGGACTTACGGCCTTGAACCGCAAAAGCTGCGTTGACACCCGCCATCAAACCCTGACATGCCGCCTCTTCGTAACCGGTCGTCCCGTTGATCTGCCCGGCTAAAAAGAGACCCGCGAAACGAGACGATTCCATAGTCGGTCGAAGCTCGCGCGGATCGACAAAATCATATTCGATCGCGTAACCGGGCCGGACGATTTGAACCTGCTCAAAACCCGGGATCATCTGCAGCAATTCGAGTTGTAATTGGGACGGCAAAGAGGTCGAGAACCCGTTCAAATAAACCTCATTTGTATCCAGGCCTTCGGGCTCGAGAAAAAGTTGATGCCGATCTTTTTCGGCGAACTTAACAACCTTGTCTTCTATGGACGGGCAGTAACGGGGTCCCACCCCCTTGATCTTTCCGGAGTAAAGCGGCGACTGATGCAAATTCGAGCGGATCGCATGATGCACCCTTTCGCTTGTATGTCCAATGAAACATTGGATTTGGGGCTGTTCGATCTTCTCCGTCGCAAACGAGAACGGAACGGGCCGCTCATCCGGCGGCTGGGGCTTGAACGCCTCCCAGTCAATCGTTCTGCCATCAAGCCTCGGCGGAGTTCCCGTTTTTAATCGGCCGACCGGAAATCCTTGATCTCTTAGGGACTCCGCAAGCTCTGTTGACGCCGGCTCACCGGCGCGGCCAGCAGAATAGGTGCGGCGGCCTGTATGGATGGTGCCATTCAAGAAAGTGCCTGTGGCGACAACGACCGCCTTCGCCCCGAGACGACGAAAATCTTGTAACTCAACACCAATAACTCGTTTCTTATCAGTAATTAGCTCGGTTACAATACCCTGCCGCAAGTAAAGGTTTGGCGTCGCTTCGAGCACCCGACGCATTTCGATCCGATAAAGGCTTCGATCCGCCTGTGCCCTCGGCGCCTGGACCGCGGGGCCTCGCGATCTGTTCAAAAGACGAAACTGGATTCCCGTCCGGTCGATGATCCGGCCCATGATTCCTCCGAGCGCATCGATCTCACGAACTACATGACCCTTGGCAATGCCGCCAACCGCCGGATTGCATGACATCTGCCCAATCAAGTCGAGATTGATCGTCACCAATGCCGTTTTGGCGCCCAGACGCGCGGCGGCCGATGCGGCCTCACATCCGGCATGGCCCGCTCCGATCACCAACACATCAAAACTCTCGTCGAACATATCAACCCGCGAAAGTCTTAGATTGTAATAGAGTCAAAAAGATTTGCCAATGAAGAGCTCTACGACAATATTCTACTTGCCGATGCAAAAAGTTGAAAAGATTCTTGCCAGCATGTCCTCAGTAGTGGTTTCGCCCGTGATCTCGCCAAGAAAACGAAGCGCATTGTGGAGGCCCACCAGGACAATTTCTTCACTCGACTTTTTCTGAAGCAGCTCGATCGAGCTGATGATCTCGTCTCGCGAGCGGACGAGCAAATCATAGTGTCGGGCGTCCGAAACCAAAAATCCGCTTCCGTTAACTTCGTGCGGTGAGAACGGCTCCACGATCGCCTTGCGCAGAGACTCGAGCCCAGCGCCCGTTTTTGCAGACACTGATATATGCTCCGCTGCACCCGGCGAAATTTCATCTCTCAGCTCGTCAGCAAAGCGTCGGAAGATTGCCGGAATTACTTTGTCGATCTTATTAAGCACGACGAGATGCGGGCTTGCCTCGACGCTTCGCAAGATCTGCAAATCGTCGTCGCTTCTTTTCTCCGACACGTCGACCATCGCGATAACCAGATCGACATCCGCCATCGTCCGTCGTGAGCGCTCTACACCGATCTTCTCAACCGTATCGTTCGTATCGCGCAAACCGGCGGTATCTATAAGCGAGATAGGAATATTCTCTATCGTAAATTTTTCGTGAATTTGATCGCGGGTCGTTCCTGCAATTTCCGTGACTATGGCCCGGTCACTACCTAGTAAAGCGTTGAACAGACTCGACTTACCAACATTCGGGCGGCCAACTATCGCGACGCGAATGCCTTCTCTAATAAGATTCCCGGCCCTAAATGTCGCCGCAATCTTTGCAATCTCGTGAACGATCGAGTCGAGCTTCAATAGCACATTCTGAATCTGAATTTCAGGCAGATCGTCCTCGACAAATTCAAGCGCCGATTCCAGCACTACTAGCACACCCAGCAGATCGTCTTTGATCGGCTGTAGCTGATGCGAGAATTCTCCCTGCATCTGTCGAGCAGCTTGCCGCGCGGCAGCGGTAGTTTGAGCGTCGATAAGATCTCGGATCGCCTCTGCTTCTGTCAGATCGATTCGCCCGTTTGCCAAGCTGCGAAGGCTGAACTCACCCGCGTCAGCCATCCGTGCACCGCGATGCAGGCAGACGTCGAGGACGAGTCTTAAAAGGATCGGCGAACCGTGACAGCTAATTTCGACAACGTCATCCCCGGTGAATGAGTGGGGAGCCTGGAAGTAAGTTACGAGAGACCGGTCGATCACCTGTGACCCTGACTCATCATAAATATGCTTTAACTGCGCCGTGCGGGGCGCGGGCGCGAACGCATCATCGCGCACAAGTGTTCTTGCGATCCGCAATGAATCAGGTCCGCTCAGACGGATGACGCCGATGCCGCTTCGGCCGATGGGTGTCGCAAGTGCGACTATCGTATCCACAGATACATTTCACCATAGAGAAAGAAAAAGAGCACAGAATCAAGTCCGTGCTCTTTAAGTAATCGTTTGTCCGTCTGCCTACTTCAGTCGTACCTGCAGGCGACGGTCGCGACCTTCGCCGACTGATTCAGTTATCAAATCTTCTTCCTGCTGCAGCGACATGTGAATTATGCGCCGCTCGGTCGAGTTCAGAACTCCGAAGGTAAACGGGACTCCGTTCTTGCGAACATGACCGGCAGCAAACTTGGCCATCGCGTGAAGCTCGGCTTTTCGTGTCTGACGAAATCCTTCAGCGTCGACTACGAAGCGGTGTTGTCGGTCGAGGCTGCGACCCATTATTTGAAACAACAAAACCTCTAACGCATCCAGTAGCTCTCCGTTCTCCGCGAGAGCGAGACTCGAGTCCGCTCCGCTAAGATTCAAGAGGCAGCCTTCGTCCGTCCACTCGGACGCGACTTCAAGATCGAGTCCGATCCCGGCGATGAGCTCGGACAGGAATTTTTCAGCGCTTTCACACGTTTCGTTCATAACTCGCGAACCGCAGCTTTCCCACTCCGTTAAGAAGTGCTTAGCTTTGGTTTTCCTTTCACCTTTTTCGCGCCTCCCGGCACGGTATCGACAATTTCGGCCGCCGGTGGCTCGTTCTTCTTATTTAGTCGATTAATCAACATTTGCTGGCCAAAGCTCACGACGTTTCCGAACAGCCAGTAAATAAGCAATCCCGCCGGGGCCGTCCACATCACCCAAAGCATCATCACCGGCATCAGATACGTCATCATCTTTTGCTGCATCTGCTGCTCGGGCGACATAGCGGGTCCGGTGGGTGTGAACTTCATCGCAAGAACCATCGAGAAGGCGAACCCGAACTCGAGAAGATGCAGCGGATCTGCAGCCGACAGATCAGGCAGCCACATGAAGGTCGCCTGGCGTGCGTCGAGCGAAACCGTGATAGCAGTGTAAAAGGCGATCAGCAGCGGGAACTGCAGCAGCATCGGAAGGCACCCGCCGATCGGCAGTGCGTCTTTCGTCATCTTTAGCTGCTCCATCTGGAGTTGGCGCATCCGCGGGTCGTCGGCAGGTAAGCCTTTCTTTTGCAAGTCCTTTATCTGGTCCTGGATCGCCTTCATCTTTGGCGCGTTACCCGCGGCCTTTTTGAAAGATTTCGATTGCGACCATCTCAACGGAAACAAGAGCGAATAGAAAAGAAACGTGAAAACGATGATCGCCACCCCGTAATTAGCCGTGATGCCGTTAAAGAAATCCAGCGCGTAGAGGATCGGGATCGACAGCGGCTGTGTCAGCCACCTCAGCCACCAATAGTTACTAAAATTGATGAGGTTGACGAGCGAAACCGGCCGGCCGTCGCCCGCCTTTAGTGACTCGCTAAGCTGGTTCAAAAGGAAGTAATCTTTCGATCCCGTGTAAATTTGGGTGACCGATCCATCGGCCGGGATCGGCATATACGCCGTCACCAGGTGACGCGTCTCGGTTGTTTTCGGACTGCGAATCGCCCAGCGAAAAATATTTTCGTAAACCGGTTCAATTGGAACGTCGTACTTGGAGGCGTGATACTCAACGGATGAAACCGGCGACGACGGGATCGCCGCCATCGCGAAATAAGCATCGCTCATCCCAACCCAATCGATCGTACCGTTATCGCTTAGCGTCGACTGTCCATTCGCGTCGAATGTAAACGAGTAACCGCCCTGGTGTCTCAGGATATCGCCGTTTATGGCAATGACCGCTTCAGACTCAGTGTGATAGAAACTGTGATAGTTGATCGCATGATCACCAATGCTCGCACCAATTGCGAGTTTTGTGTCGGGGACCTGCTGACCGTTTTGTTTCAAATCTATCGACAGATCCGCAATGTAACTGTCGCCCCGAAAAACAAAGGTTTTCCTGGCTTCTACACCGTTCTCGCCAACGAGAGTGAATTCGATTCGTTTCTCTTCGCCCTCGGCGAGCAAGATACTCTCTTCGGGTGCGGATATCTGATAGTTTCTCTCGTTTAGAAGATTCGTTACGTTCGGGTCTGCGGTCAAGAGTCGGAACGGCAGCTCGCGGGGATTCTGGTCGAGCGCTCTCTTCGAAATCAGCTGCAAAGGTTTTTTCTCTGCGCTAGTTGAGCCGTCGGCATAGATTGAATATTCACGCTTTGGAGATCTGTTCGTCAGTAATATCCAACTGGTCGCAACGGCTCCCTTTGAATCAAGCGTTACTTCGTATAGCGGAGACTTGATCGTAATAGTTCGATTCGGTGTCTCATCCGGCGACGTTGCCGCAGTCGCCGGCGTCTGAGGCTGAGGTTGCACGGTGGGTGCAGGCGCCGCCGGAGCGGTATTCGCGTTCGACGTCAAAGCAGTGTTGCTGTTATCCGCCGGCTTTGAAGGGTTGAAAAAATAAGACCAGCCGAACAGCACTACCATCGAGAGCGCCGCGGCAATTATGAATCGGTATTGGGTTTGATTACTTTGTTGTTCCATCGGTACAGATCTTCGATCTCGATCAGTCTCCAATCGCAAATCGGCAAAATCGAAAACCGCAAATCACTTCACCGGGTCGTGCCCGCCCCTACAGAATGGCTGGCAGCGTAGGATACGCTTGAGCCCCATCCAGGTTCCCCGGACAGCCCCGTAGTTCTCGACAGCCTGCTTCGCATATTCTGAGCACGTAGGCTCGAACCTGCACGCCGGCGGCAGGAAAGGCGACACCAGCGCTTTATAAAAACCAAGCAGATCAAGAACGAGGAATTTCATTGATAGACCAAGTTTGCCACACCGCTCACCGTTACCTATAGTTCGCCTATCCTGGTAACGATGCGCCGGAACTCGTCGAGCGGTTTAGCAAGTCGAACATCGAGAATACTTCTTCGGGCGTTCACGACCCAGTCGTATTTGACCGGGACCGTTTCAAGTTCTGCCCGGCTCAGTCTAAACGCCTCGCGTATTAGACGCTTTGCTCGATTTCGGTCATGCGCCTTGCCTATCGCCTTCTTGGTAGCAGTCACACCGAGACGCTGAATCGGGCCTTCGTTGGGCCTTATGAAGACGGTCATAAACCGCCCTTCGATGCGTGTACCCTGTTCGTAAACACGCAGAAACTCGGCACGCTTAGCGAGCCGAGTCTCCTTGGGTAAATCAAAGCTTAATAATGGTGAACCGTCAGGCGCTTGCGGCCTTTCGCTCGGCGGCGCTTCAGAACCGCGCGGCCGTTCTTCGTCGCCATTCGGGCCCTGAAGCCGTGCTTTTTCGCGCGGCGGCGGTTGTTTGGTTGATACGTTCTCTTCGGCATAATCGCTCTCCATGAAATTCACCCGAAAGTGAAAACCTAGAGTTTAGGGGAAAACCGGACGTCCTGTCAAAGAATCACCGGCTAATTGTTAGGTTGGCCGCCAACCGAGCGACCGCTTCGACATAGGCCTTGTGCTCCTGTTCCAATATCCGTGCCGAAAGCGTATCGGCGGTGTCGTCACCCTTAACTTCAACAGCGCGCTGTAAGATTCTGGGTCCCGCATCTAGTTCTTCATTCACGAAATGTACGGTGCACCCTGAGATCTTGACTCCGTGATCGATCGCCTGCTGTTGGGCGTCAAGCCCGGGAAATGCGGGCAAGAGACTAGGGTGGATGTTGATTATCCTGTTCTCAAAAGCGAGAATAAACTCTTTCGACAGCAGCCGCATGTAGCCGGCGAGGCAAACCAATTCGATATTCCTTTTTCGGAGCTCGCCAATGATCTCCGAGTCGTGCTCTTCACGTGTTCGGCCCCTACGTTCGACGACAAGCGTCTCAACACCTCGAGTTTTTGCTTTCTCGATTCCCGCCGCCGCCGGCTTGTCGCTGATCACAACGGCGATCTCCGAATCGGGGATCTCACCACTTTTCACCGCATCGACGAGCGCCACCATATTTGACCCGCGGCCGGATATAAGGATGCCGATCTTCATTTGACGCGAACTTCATTGGTGCCGGAAATAACTCGGCCGATCTCACGACAGTCCGGAATCTGCTCCAAAAGCGCGCCCTCTTGATCGACAGCGCAAACAACGATCATCCCGATTCCCATATTGAACGTTCGGAACATCTCGCGGTCCGAAACATTTCCAAGTTTCTGCATCACGTCGAAAATAGGAAGCTCAGTCCATGACCCGCGGTTGATCTCGACCGAAACGTCGTCAGGTAAGATGCGCGGAATATTTTCTAGAAAACCACCGCCGGTGATATGCGCGAGTCCTTTGATCCAGCCCGAATTCAGCAGCGGTCCGATCTGCGGGAGAAAACTCTGATGGGTTTTGAGTAACGCGGCGCCGACCGTCTCGCCGAGCTCATCAAGAAAAGCGTCAGGCTTGTATCCGCCAATTTCGAAAAATAGTTTTCGCGCCAGCGAATAACCATTCGTCTGAAGACCGTTCGATGGAATACCGAGCACGACGTCACCGGGAACGATCGATGTTCCGTCGATAACTTTCGATTTATCGACAACGCCGACAATGAAACCGGCCAGATCGTACTCGCCCGGCGGATAGAAATCCGGCATCTCCGCAGTTTCACCGCCAAGCAGAACGCAGCCATTCTCTTTACACGCCTTGGCCATGCCTTCCACGACCGAGGCGGTCACGTCCGGCTCAAGCTTTCCCGTCGCGAAATAATCCAGAAAGAACAGCGGCCGCGCTCCCTGGACGAGAATGTCGTTGACGCAGTGGTTGACGAGATCGGCCCCGACCGTGTTATGGATACCAGTCTCGAACGCGAGTTTAAGTTTAGTTCCGACACCATCCGCCGACGCGACCAGGATCGGCTCACTCATCTCCGGAAACGCGCCTGAGAACATTCCACCGAAGCTTCCGATCTCGGTCAGCGTCCGCTCGTTAAAAGTGCTCCGCGCGAATTCGCGAATTTTCGCCACAGCGCGGTTTGCGTTGTCGATCGAAACGCCGGCATCGGCGTATGAAATTGATTGCGACATAAAGATCAAACTCTCGTCGGAGTGATGCCAAATTCACTCATGAGCAATGCGTAAAATTCAGCCTCCGAGTTCACCGGTGTCTCCGACTTGTGCCCATTAGTAGCTATGATGAAGCTCTTTTCGGTAAGGGTTTTTCTACCGGTTTCCGTCATGATCGAACACAGCTTTCCTTTCATGAAGTGTGATTCAGGCGAGTACTGTTGGAAATCGCACATATCGGTAAAGTCTGACAACTTGCAGGCCACGTCCCGGAATATGTATTCGCTTCGCCAATGGCTGCCCTCTTCCAGCTTCGCGACTTCCGTGTATTCCTCGTTAAATTTACGGATCACAAAAATACCGGCGTCGTCCTTTTGTTTTTCGCCCAACACAAAGCGAAGCGGTTCCGCAGTAAACGCCCCGAAACCGACATCCACCAGATATTCTTTGTCGCCGATCGTGACGATGATCGCCGCGTGATCAAATTCGGGGCCGTGGGTCGTCTCGTTAAAAACCCTCGCTGAAACCAGCCGCGTATCGAAACCCACCGAGGACAGAAACACCTTAAAAGAACCGTTCAATTCATAACAGAAACCGCCTCGGCGTTCGATCACGATCTTCGTGTAAAACCTCTCCGGGTCGAGAACTATCGGGCGTTTCCAGTGAATATCCAGATTCTCGAAGGGCACGCTCAGTAGGTGTTGGCGCTGGAGTAATGTCAGCGTCGCAAGATCCGCACGCAGGTCGAGATCGGTGGCGCCGATGCGTTCGAGATATTCTTTCACAGATCGAAAGTATACTTTGCCGTCACCCAAACAAAAAAGTCCATTGACTTCACCCACGCACGCGCATAGCATTTTTTACATGAGTTTTACATTGCACGACCTCGGCTCAGAGAACTTTGAATTCAACGCCAACGTTTGGAGCTGGAAGGCGGCTCTTGAAATAATCAAGAGTCTGGACATTCTGAGCGAAGGAAAGATCCGTCAGATGGGGTATAGCGCGACGGGAGTGAAAGTAGATGTCGACGACGCTCACGCTATAGGCTCAGCCGTTAGGAACAACATTCTTCCGAAGCTTTCCGAAAACGGCCGGATGTTCGCCGACCTTCGGATCACCGACGAGCCTGACGACATGACGCTGCATCGCGACGATGAGGAACAGTGGAAAAATTATAGTGTCACGCGCGAATGGCTAAGCGAGTTTTCCGACTTTTGCCTTCGTTCGAAAGGATTTCAGATTTTCTAACTCTCACAAACCTCTAGTCTTCTGGGGGTGGCGGCCGTTTCGGCTGGACGCGGTGGTTCGCGATGAATGGAATTCCTTAACGAGATTTACAACATTCTTGCACCAGACTCAAAGATCTGGTTTCAAATCGGCTTGCTAATATTCCTGGCCACGATACACGGCTACGCCGGAGCATGGCTCGCGGTCCGAATGCTCTTTCGACCGCGCAAACCATTTAAGATTTTCGGCATCACTTTATTTCCGCAGGGAATGATCCCGCGTCACCGCGATCGACTTGCCGCCGCGATCGGCAAAGCCGTCGGAGAAGATCTTGTTTCGCAGGAAACGATAATTGAAGAACTTCTCGGCAAGGATTTTCTCCGCCGCAAGATCCGCGGCGTTATCGACGCGTACACACAAGAAATTGTGTCGCAAAATTATCCCTCGCTGATCGAGACGCTGCCGTCGAACTTACGCGCGCCTGTGCTGGATGCGATCACTTCCCTCCAGTTCAAAGTCGCCGAGCACATTGAAAACGTCCTGAAAAGTGAAGAGTCGCTCACGACGATCAGCAGTTTTGTCGAACGCCGCGTTGATGATGTCTTATCTCGCCGCGTCTCATCGGTGATCGACGACGAAACCTTTGAAAAGATCGTCGGCTTTCTGGAAGAGCGAACGCGGTCCGCACTAAATTCATTTGAGCTCGAGCAAAAAGTCCGCGGATTTGTAGATCGACGTGTGGATGATCTGGCCAACACGCCCACCCCGCTTGGTGCCATGTTTACGCCCGACGCGGTCGCTCTCTTAAAAGAAAAAGCAGGCGAACAGATCGGTCCGATGGCCCATCACCTGACAGAGATCGCTGCAACCGAGCGAACGCGGAACCAGATTGGCTCGCTGATCAAGAGCGAAGTTCACGATTATTATGAAGCCCTTCCATTTTTTAAGAAGATCTTTGTCTCTCGCGAGAATTTACTCGGCGAGGTCGACGACCTCGTAAATGAGAGTTTGCCACGACGTATAGAAGAAACTCTGAAAGGCGATTTCTTTGCCGAAGAAGCTCGTAATTTTATCGATTCGAGTATCGACACCGCCCTCGCGCGGCCCCTTCCCGAAGTTATCGGAAAAATCAATCCTGACCAACTCGAACGGCTCAAAGAGCAGATCGCGAAAGCTGCTTTGTCGCTTCTCCGAGGTGATGAGATGATGCGGCAGGTCTCAGCCTATCTCACTGACACGATCGCCCAGTTTCGGCCGCACAGCGTGGATTCCATCATGCGCGCGCTCCACCCGGAATCGGAGGCGAAGCTCAAGTCTATGTTGTCCAGTGGCCTGTTGAGCGTCGTTGCGGGCGAGGACACATCAAAAATTATCAACGCCATGCTGGCGACCCAGATCAACAATTTGCTAGCCGCGCCGATCGGACGGCTCTCGGACAACATCTCGGAGGAAAAGCTTTTCGCGGCCAGCGATGGCTTCGCCGACACGATCATTGCCGCAATACGCGAAAAATTACCAGAAGCGATCCATGAGTTCGACGTGGGCGGAGTTGTGCGTCAAAAAATAATGAACTATCCGGCTGAAAAGTTAGAGGCCCTCGTACTCTCCGTCGCCAAGGAACATTTAAGAACAATAGAGCTATTCGGAGCCCTATTCGGCTTTTTTATTGGCGTTTTACAGGCAATCCAGTTTTACATCTACTCCAAATAAAGAGCTCTTCGAGTTTTCCCGAACTTTTGCTCCGTGAAAAGCGTTTTCTCCGGTCAGCTAATTGTTTCGTTCGGAGGTAATCATGAAAAAGTTGGGGATCCTGATATTTATCGTCGCAATTCTGGCGGGCGTCGTCTTCGCAAATCTATTCTCATTCGGGCGCTTAACCGAAAAATTATTTAACTTTTCATTCGGGTCGGGAATTAAGGGTTCAGCGGTCGCAGGATCCGAGGCACGCAGCGCAAATGGATTTAGCGGGATCAATGTTGGCGGTGTCTTTCAAGTAGAGATCACCGCGGGTAAGGACTTCTCGGTCGAGGTCGAAGCTGATAACAATCTTCTTCCATACATCAAAACAGAAGTCGAAGGCCGCGTGCTCCACATCGAATCGACAGAGCGAATAGATTCGCACACGCCTTTGCGGGTCCGTATTTCGGCTCCGGATATCGAAAGCGTTGATGCCTCGGGCGCATCGAAAGTCTCCATCGTCGGTATTGATAATTCGTCCCTCAAAATCGATACGAGCGGGGCCTCAAAAGTGAAGATCCAGGGCGAGACGGCTGAGATCAGGATAGAGGTAAGCGGCGCCAGCAGCATAGACGCAGAGTCTTTGACAGCAAAGAGTGCGGCCGTGGATGCGGGCGGCGCAAGTAGTGTAAATTTATTCGTAACTGAGCGGCTCGTATCGAACGCGTCCGGAGCGAGCAAGATCTCGTACTCCGGAAATCCGGCAAGTGTTGAGAAAAAGACGTCCGGTGCAAGCAGTATCCGACAAAAGTAGTTCGACAAGCGTAAACCCAGAATGATCGCGGAGCGCCGTTAACCCTGGCATCCGCGATTTTTTGTTTTCATTTATCGTCGATCAGGATTTAAATTAGATTGGCATGTCATCCTTGGGTTTGAAAAATGTTTCAGAGGATCAACACTGAGAAAGATATCTGGCGTTGGCGTTGGCCGCTGATAGTGATCGTGGTTCTGGCTATTCTCTTCGGAATTCGAGTATTACAAATAAATAAGCGCGAGCCGATCTCGCATCAGGCCCCGGCCTATACTACAACCGGCCGGTTGATGTGGGGTGATGTAACGGTCCCCGCCGGCGATCATTTCTCGATGTGGCTCGAGCTTAACCGTCGGGCCAAGGTCTCCGGGGCGTTCCGGACTTCCGAAGTAAAAAGACGTGTTTCGGTTTTGGTAATAAAGGACTCGGAATTCGATAGCTGGAAACTCGATCTGAATTACGACTTCGTCTCCCGCACCGGATATGTGCCGGGTGGAAAAATAAATCCGGTACTGGAAGCCGGAACTTATTTCCTCATCATCGACAATCGCCGCAACAACTATGATCAGTTGGTTCGCGCAGAGTTCAGCTTAGAATAACTCGGGCTGGATCAAACCGCCGTCCACCTGCTCAAAAGTTTTTGTGTACCGTTCGTTTACTTTTCGAAACAGGTAAGAATCGTTTTGTCGAAACAGTTCCGAATGAAAACCTCTTTTCTATTCTATTCGCTTATTAATTAATCCAAAAAAAGTTGATCGCTTGAGAAATCGAGAGCCCACAAAACCCTTCGATAGACCGCCCGAATTCGAGTTAAATCATTCCGGAAAAATGTATTTATTGCGTTTCGCGTGATAATGGTTTTTCTGTGGATTTCTGTTTGCAATGTAATTTCGCCTGTGCTAATCTGTGACCCGTTTTTCATATATCTAACCCTGTAAACTATTGAAAACAAATAAGTTAAAGTGTCACCTTAGTATTTAAGCGTACGTCCACAGGCCTGTGGAAAACCTTGTGGAAAAACTGACGTTAGGGCGCTTCGATCGAGAATACGCAGGTGGTGCTAAGGACGTATTTCAGATTTAGTTTACGGTTAAATCTCAAACGCTTAACGGGAAATTGGCGCGTATACCCTTGCTTAAGATTTCCCGATTCTTAAACAAGAAATTTCGGAGGCCTCACGTGGCGACTGTCTTGGAAAAAACCGATGTCTGGAATCAAATACTCCAGTTCGTCGAACAACGGCTCAATAATCACATCTACGATTCTTGGTTCCGGCCGATCAAGTACGACGGGCACGATAGTTCTGCCCGGATACTTTTTCTTCGCGCCGGTCAAGTAACTAAAGATTGGGTCACACTTTATTACAGCGATCTTCTCGAAAATGCGGCGGAGGCTGCTCGCTTTGGTGGGTATCGCTTCGAATGGAGGGTTGACGAAGCAGAAAACGCCGAAGAGCGTTTTTCCGAAATGCCCGATCCTGATTTTTTTCAGCCGATGGAAAAGAGTTTTACCGCAGCCGCAAACAGTGAAGGACCGATCGCGCAAACCCAATCGACGTTCGGAAACTCTGGCCCGACTAATTTTTTAAATCTCGAACCAGTCGAAAACTCGCTTAATCCAAAATACACGTTCGAGAAGTTCGTCGTCGGTACAAGCAATCAGTTCGCTCACGCGGCGAGTCTCGCCGCAGCCGAGACGCCTGGCAAGACGTACAACCCACTCTTCATCTACGGTGGGGTGGGACTAGGTAAGACCCACCTGATGCATGCGATTGGGCACTCTATCAAGGAACGTAATCGCCATCTCCGGGTTTCGTATATTACTTCGGAAAAGTTCATGAACGAACTTATCAATGCGATACGTTACGACAAAACACAGAGTTTTCGTGAGAAGTATCGCTCTATCGACGTACTGCTGATGGACGATGTACAGTTCATGGCCGGAAAAGAGCGGACACAGGAAGAGTTTTTTCACACGTTTAATACGCTTCATAACGATCAAAAGCAGATCGTCATCACAAGCGACTGTCCACCACGCGACATCCCAACCCTTCAAGAGAGATTGCACTCGCGTTTTGAGTGGGGACTGATCGCTGACATCGAACCGCCCGACCTCGAAACCAAAGTCGCGATCCTAAAACGTAAAGCCGATCTCGACGGCATCAACCTGCCGGACGAGATCGCGATATTCATTGCGACAAAGATCCGCTCGAACGTTCGTGAGCTCGAGGGATCTCTTGTTCGTCTGGTCGCTATATCGAGTTTGCGGGGTGTGCCGATATCCAAAATGCTGGCTCAGGACGCATTAAAAAACATCATTGATAGCGAGCGGCCGGAAGGTTTGACTATGGACCGAATAGCTCGTATTGTTGCGTCACACTACAAGCTCACGGTCGAAGAAATGAAATCGAAAAACAATTCTCGGGCTGTTGCCGTGCCGCGGCAGGTTGCGATGTACCTGTGCAAGCGGTTGACGAGCCACAGCTATCCTGAGATCGGACGTGAGTTCGGCGGCAAGCATCACACGACGGTAATGCACTCGTTTTCCAAGATTGAAACGCTTGTCAAGAAAGATGGTGTTTTCCACAACACCATCAGCGGCTTAATTGACAGTCTTTGCAATTAGTTATTGGGGTTTTGCGGTGTCGGACAGGCGGCGTGATTTCCACAATTAGATTTTTCGTTCGTCTTAATATCTATCTTGCTTGCAGCATTTGAAAAAAGATTTCCACTTTTCCGCAGGTTCTCGCTCCGCTTTGCTGTGGATGCCGGTGGAAAAGATGCCGCCATAAAAGTTTTCCAGATTCTAAGTGCCTTTTCCACACGTTTTCCACAGTTGATTGTGGACGTCAAAGGCCAATATTAACAAGCGTTTTTGTTACTTTTGCACATATGCACAGGTACTATTACTACTACTAGATTTACATAATGTTTTTGGATTAGGTTAGTAGAAGAAGATTCGTCGCAAAAAGCTGGGCAGTATAATCAACTAATTCGGAGTCGTACAAAGCACAATGGAATTCACGATCAAACAAAGCGTCCTAAAGGAAGAACTTAGTTATATTCAAGGTGTCGTCGAACGGAAATCCACCATTCCAATCTTGTCCAATATTTTGATCGAGAGCCTCGGCGAAAATGAGATTCGGATCCTGGGTACCGACCTGGATGTGACCATTCGCTGCGACGCGGAAGCCGAGATAAAGCAAACCGGCTCGATGTGCATACAGGCGCGTAAGCTTTTCGATATCGTCCGGACGTTAGACGGCGGCGATGTTCATTTCAAGAAACTGGAAAATGAATGGGTGCAGATGAAGGCTGGCCGGGCGAACTTTCGTCTCGCAGGTGTAAGTCGAGAGCAATATCCCGAGCTTCCGATCTTTAAGTCGGCGCCGATGAAGCTCTCAAGCGAAATATTTAATTATTTTATTCACAATACAGCCTTTGCTATTACAAATGAGCAAAGCCGATTTACGCTGTCCGGCGCAAAGTTCATGATCGCCGACGGGAAGGCCCGCATGGTAACCACGGACGGTCATCGCCTTGCTTTCATAGAAAAAGTGATCGACGATGCCGGCGACACCCAGATCGATGTGCTGATACCTAAAAAAGCTCTCACGGAGCTCGTCAAGATCTCTCGAGACGCCGACGGCGAAATTCAGTTCGGCGAGGATCAGAATCACATCTACTTCCAGACGGGCGGAAGATTGCTTATCACGAGAAAACTATCGGGTAATTTTCCAAATTACGAAATGGTCATGCCGAAGGACAATGATAAGACCGTGGTTTTCGATCTTAACGAAATGAAGAATGCTGTTAAGCGCATTTCCCTGATGGCTGACGAGAGAAACCGTTCTATCCGCATGACCGTGCGAAAAAACGAAGTGGAGATCACCGCACAATCGAGCGAAGAAGGTGAGGGGCAGGAGTTCGTTCCGGCCGATTATTCCGCAGAAGAAGAAATTACGTTGGGTTTCAACTGGCAGTACTTGCAGGAATTCTTGAATAACGTCGGTGCTCTTGAAAACGCTGGCTCGGAGGTCGCTACGGACTCGTCGGCCGAGACGAAAGAAACGGATGGCGACAAAGTTCGCGTGAAAGAATCAAGCAGCCCTACCCGCATCGCCTTCGAGTTCAAGGATGCCAATGCCGCGACGCAGATCCGCATAGCCGGCGACACAACTTACGATTACAAATATATTGTCATGCCGCTGAGGATATGAACCCATAGCTGACGAAACACTTTGTTGACGTCAACAAAGTGTCGGATAGGGATACAAGTCTGCACTCGATCGAAATACTTCGGAAGTAGTATGAAAAAGGAATTGATTGTTGATTTATTGGATAAATTTGAACCCTCGCGCTCTCGGAGTTAGATGGAATTGAATGTCGGAGTGCCGGGAGATCTACAGGCCAGCAGGGATTTGAGCGTGGTTACGAGGACGGCTCTAAAAACCAGTATATAGATATCGATATCGTTCGAATAACGGCCTGAACACCTTTGGCACGATCCTAAACGGTATTCTGAATATTTCGCAGAACTAAAAACGCCGCGCTATGCGCTAATGGAAATAAAAACGTCCGGGCCGAGCTATAGGTCCGGACGTTTTTCATATAGTAGAGAGGCCTTCAGTCGGAGAGCCTGAGTTTATACTCGACGCCCTTTTACCAACTGGAGAATCAAAACCACGATCGCGATAACAACCAGGATGTGAATCAAGCTGTTTGAGCCGAGTCCGCCAATGTTTCCAACCCACCCCAGCAGCCACAAAATAAGCAGAATCACTACAATCGTCCAAAGCATAAGTTTCCCCCTTTAGTATTCGATTTGTTTTGAGCATCTAGAAGTTATCACAGCTCTGCCAATTAGATAAACAAAATTTGTAATCACAGACGAGCCGGATGTTCTGTTCCCACTTAGGTAAGACCAAACGGCCGTGCGAGTATTTAGATTGAAGTCTTCGTATGTTGAATACTATCAAGCAACAGCGGCGGGTTGTCATCACAGGACTAGGCTGTGTGACACCGATCGGTATCGGACGCCAAGCATACTGGAGCTCGCTCAGAAAAGGTAATAGCGGGGTGCGTCGGATCGAGAGTTTCGACCCATCGGAATTCGATGTTCAGATAGCGGCTGAGATTCCCGAGTTCGACTGGAAAAGCGAACTCAATCCGAAAGATCGCCAACACGTTCCCCGGACAGTTCCACTTGTTCTCGCCGCCGCACGCGAAGCGGTCCACGATTCATCGATTCCGATTGAGACCCTGTCCCTCGAAGAACGAAGGCGGTTCGGTGTACTTCTGGGAACCGGCGGCGGCGGTCTCGCTTTCACCGAAAAACAGTTCGGGTACTGGTTTTCGGGAAACGCCGGAAAGGGAAGTATCTATACGATCCCGGCGTCGACGCACGGCGGTCTTTCCTCCGAGCTTTCGATGGTCTTCAACCTTCATGGTCTGTCGCACATCATTTCCACGGGCTGCACATCTTCTACCGACGCGATGTTCTATGCGGCCCAGCATATCTCTCTCGGACGTCAGGACGTAATGTTGACCGGTGGTGTCGACAGCCCCATCTCACCGGGAATCCTGAAAGGCTTTGAGGTGATGACCGTTTGCACGAAAGAATGGAACGATGAGCCCGAGCGGGCGTGTCGTCCATTCTCGAAAGATCGTTCTGGAATCGTGATTGGCGAAGGCTCGTGGGTATTTGTACTCGAGGCCCTGGAGAGTGCCGTCGATCGCGGAGCAAAAATATATGGTGAAGTGGCGGGGTATGGTGTGACGTGCGACGCTTATCATCGCGTCCGACCCGAGGAGAATGGAATCGAGCCGGCGCGTGCGATGACGTTGGCAATGGCCGATGCGGAAATCGCGCTGGAACAGATCGACTACGTAAACCTGCACGGAACGTCGACACAACTCAACGATCGTATCGAAACCCAGGCCGTAAAGCTTGCATTTGGCAAAAACGCCTACAAGATACCAATGTCCGCTACGAAGTCGCAGATCGGCCACCCGCAGGGTGCGACGGGCGCTGCCGGAATAGCAGCGGCGCTCCTGGCGATCAACGAAGGAATTATTCCGCCCACGATCAACCTCGACGTCGCAGATCCCGACTGTGATCTCGACTATGTTCCGAATGTCGCGAGAAAAGCGTCGGTGAATGCCGCACTGTGTAACTGTATCGGATTCGGCTCCAAGAATTCAGCCTTAATCCTTAGGAAGATTTAAACAAAAAGAGTGCGGTTTTCTGAAACCACACTCTAAAGAAATAACTGGCTAAGTATCAAGATACGATCGAAAATCAGAAACTTTCCGACCTCACCGCCGGCGGATAATAAAATGGCCCAACCGTTCTAAAATCTTCCGTATCAAACTTTTTCCGCGCACCGCAGTCGACGCATGCCCGATACGAGACACGCATCTCCGTAAATGGTCTGGTCAGCCGTTTATGCCGGCATCCGAACATTGAGGCGAGAAAGCCTATTTTTTCGCCAAATGAGCCATATGTACGATTTATGATCGCCGACGCTATTCTGTTTTGTTCTAAAATCCCTTGCATAACTATTCTGTCTCCTCACATTAACTCAATGTGATTCGCCCGATGGAGAAGAACGAATCAGGGGAAAGTTTTTGCAGACTCTACGCTGAGACCGGTTGTCCGAATTTCGCCCACAAACCTCAACGCGTGGTTAACTCATAGGAAGTATCAGTAATAATGGTCTGAAGCTTCCTATTTTTTATCCTCAAGCAAACACCATGCCCAATAGAGGATAATTTCACGTAATCACCATAGGCGAGGATCCTTTCTCTTTATTCCGTTATTTCGTTAATATCATCCAAAAAGGTTAGTGAGCATTTATGCAGATATTTATTCGAGTCGTTATTTTGGGAGCACTTACTCTTTTGCCTGCCGCGTGGGCGTTCGCGTGGGACGACGTTGGCCACAAGACAACGGCCTACATCGCGTGGCATCAAATGTCGCCCACCACCCGCGAGGCGGTAATACGAACGCTCAGAACAGCCGCCGAGGATTCGAACCTCTCCGCTTTCTTTGCATCGTACGGTGCCGAGCCCGAGGAAATAAGGAAGTTGGAATACTTCATGCTCGTCTCGACGTGGGCTGACATCGTCCGCGACCGTTCCTTCGAAAATCGTTATAAGAAATATCACAAGGGTAACTGGCATTATGACGACACGTTTTGGAAACAGGTGAACGGAAAGGCCGAATTGATTCCGGGCGCGGAAGAAGGAGGTGTAGCTGTTACAAAGCTGAAAGATTTTGATAAAGAGCTCCGCGGCGCCTCGGTTAGTGATAAAGACAAAGCGATTGCGATCGCGTGGGTAGCTCATTTGATCGGAGATATCCATCAACCGCTGCACACGTCTGCCCGCGTGACGGACCTCGAACCAAAGGGCGATCAGGGAGGAAATCTTTTCTTGTTGACGCCGCAAGGCACGCCGCGCGAAAAACAGCAGAACCTACACTGGTTTTGGGACTCGATCATCGGACGAAACACGCCGCTAAAGGGCGACGCATGCGAGCGCGATTACATAACCTCGGTCGCGAAAACAATCATGAAGAAGTATCCGCGCTCAGCCTTTGGTTCCGGGATCAAGCTGGGCAAGTATGAGGAATGGCAGACGGAAACGTTCGCGTTCAATCAAACGGATGTTTTTTCACCGGACCTCATCCGATTCCAAATGCCGACTGAAAAATATAAGCGCAACGCATTCAAGGTTGCACAACGTCAACTTGCCCTGGCCGGCTATCGTTTGGGCGAGACGTTGAATCAAATCTTCGGGGCGATACCAAACCCAGCAGCGCTTTGACCTGTTGCAGCGAATGAAATCCGCCGAAATTCTCAATTATTTCAACCAGCGTCGGGACGAGACGATCGAGACGATTCGCCAGATCGTCGAGATCGAATCGCCGTCATACGATGTCGGTCAAAGTAAACTTGTCGCTTCCTGGATCGAGAACGAGGCACACAAGCTGTCGCTCGACCTCCAGATCGAGCGAGTGCCCGCGGAGAAGTACGGCGACCATGTCCTGATCCGAGCATTTCCAGAAGTTGAGAAAAATATTCTTCTGCTTGGCCATACCGATACCGTCCATCCGATTGGGACAAAACTTCTGAATCCAACGCGAATCGAAGATGGAAAGTTTTTCGGCTGCGGCATTTTCGACATGAAATCCGGCATTGTTTTGATGTTCGAGGCCCTTCGCTTCATCGCGGACTCAGTGGCGACGCCGTCCCGATCCGTTACGATATTGCTTTCGTGTGACGAAGAGGTCGGAAGCTTTAGCGGCCGCGCTCTGGTCGAGCGCGAAGCGCGCAAGGCCGAAGCGTGTTTCGTATTCGAGCCGTCGGCAAATGGGCGGGTGAAGACAGGACGAAAGGGCACGGGAATGTTTACGCTCAACGTCCACGGTGTTCCGGCACACGCGGGTCTCGAACCGGAGAAAGGCGCGAGCGCGATTCTCGAGCTTGCACGGCAGATAGAATCGCTGCATGAGCTGAACGATCCGTCGGCGGGCACGACCGTCAACGTCTGCACCGCGCGAGGTGGAACGACGATCAACGTGATTCCCGAACACGCCGAGTGCACGGTTGATGTCCGATTTACATCGATGGAAGAGGCGGCGCGGATCGAGAATTCGGTGCGCGAGCTAAAGCCATTCGACGATCAAGTGCGGCTTGAGATCACGGGCGGAGTCAATCGTCCGCCGATGGAGAGAACACCCGCTGTCGTAGCTCTGTTCGAAAACGCGAGATCACTTGCTGCGGACTTTGGTTACGAGCTCGGCGAAACCCAGGTCGGCGGTGCGTCGGACGGAAACTTTGTAGCGGCATTGGGAGTTCCGCTTTTGGATGGTCTCGGCGTCGCCGGCGACGGAGCACATCGGCTCGACGAACATATCTTGATCGACGATATAGCGAAACGCTCGGCACTGGTTACATCCATGCTAGTTTCTCGATGATTATTATTTCGCTAGCGATCGCGGGCCTACCCGATTTTTGATGCCCACCATTTTTTCACACGCGATCCTGGCTTCAGCATTAGGCGGAGCTTTTCAAAGCGGTCAACCAACAAAGTTGTCGGGGCGTTTTTGGATCCTGACGGCGATATGCGCGATAGTGCCTGATCTGGACGTCGTGGGCTTTGCCTTTCAAATCCAATATGGCGATATGTTCGGGCATCGTGGCCTGACCCATTCCTTATCTTTCGCATTACTGGTCGGTCTCATAACCCCGTATATTTTCTTTTCCGCAGAGCATGTTTTAAGGCGGAAACTAATTATTTACTTTGCCGCTGTCACGTTTACGCACCCGTTACTTGATATGCTCACCAACGGCGGATTGGGTGTCGCCTTACTCGCCCCATTCGGTAATGAGCGATTCTTCTCTGCGTGGCGACCGATCGAGGTTTCACCGATCGGTTCAGATTTTTTTAGCGAACGCGGGATTTACGTCTTGATTAGTGAGATCGCCTGGATCTGGCTGCCGAGTCTTGTTATTGCTTTCATGGCTATGTTGGTTTGGCGAAAAAGAATGAAAACGCAACCGGCAGATATTTCCCGAACGTAATATCCTAATTATGAAACGCGGAGGCGCATCCTGTCCGGTGATGGGCGCGGTCTTCAAAACCGTCAGCGAGTACGCGAGAGCGTGCTTGGGTGGGTTCGACCCCCACACGCCTCCGCCAATTCGATTTTGGATCTTAGATTTTGGATTTTGGATTGAAAGAACCGAATACCTAACTTCATTTAACCAACCTTTAGGATTCTTCAGAATAATTAAATCTTTCCTAGTCGAGCCTGCGATAGTCTTTCTTTGTGACCGAAAACGAGTTCAAGGAAAAAACTAAGCAGATTGCTTTGCGTGTGATGTGTCTGGTCGATGCGTTACCACGGTCTGTTGTTGGAAACGCGATCGGAAAGCAACTCTTGCGCTCAGGAACCTCGATCGGAGCCAACTATCGCGCAGCCTGTCGAGGAAAATCTCGTGCGGATGTCACACACAAGCTAGCGATCGTGGAGGAAGAAGCCGACGAAAGCATGTATTGGATCGAACTGCTAATTGGAGCAGGGTTAATACCGGAGAAAAAACTAGAGGCCCTCAATAGCGATATTAACGAGATCGTCGCTATGACGGTTGCTTCGATAAGAACGATGAGAGCCAACACAACGCCTGGTCCAAAATCCAAAATCCAAAATCCAAAATGAGAAGTTGGATCGCGCTCAACATGACTCCGGGAGTAGGACCCAGAGTGGCGACAAAGCTGCTTGAGGCGTTCGGTTCGCCCGAGAACGTTTTTCACGCGAGGCGAACACAGCTCGAATCGCTGCGGGTCAGACCCGAAACGATCGAGAGCATAATCAAGCGAGAGCTTTTCGACCGAGCCTCTGTCGAACTCGAACGGGTCAAAAAACTCGGCGGCGATATCCTGCTCCTTGACGACGGAAGTTATCCGGAGATGTTGCGCGAGATCGCGGACCCGCCGATCACGCTTTATGTCCGCGGCGAGTGGGAGGCCTGTCTGACGCTGCCGTGCGTGGCGGTGATCGGCTCCAGACTGTGTTCGACCTACGGGATTAATGCCACCGAGATGCTTTCAAGAGATCTTGCATCGCGCGGCATCTGCATCATCTCGGGCCTTGCCCGCGGGATCGATACGGCCGCCCATCGGAGCGCGATGAGTGGAGGTGGGAAAACGGTCGCGGTTCTCGGCACCGGCATCGACGGTGCATATCCCAAAGAGAACGCGCGTTTGATCAAGGAAATTCTCGACTCGGGCGGAGCCGTTGTTTCGCAGTTCCCGCTTGGCACGCCGCCGCTTAAGGACAACTTTCCGTATCGCAACCGAATCATAAGCGGGCTGTGTCTAGGTGTGCTGATCGTCGAAGCGTCGGAGCGAAGCGGTTCGCTGATAACCGCCCGGCTTGCCTTAGAGCAGGACCGTGAGGTGATGGCCGTGCCCGGAAACATCACTTCGGCAAATTCCTTCGGTACGAATTATTTGATAAAGTCCGGTGCGAAGTTGGTTCAGCAGTGGCAGGACGTCGTCGCCGAACTCCCCAGCGAGGTCGCAGCCGCTATCCTTCCGCCGAAGATCGAGGAAGAAAAAGAGAGCGGCCGGAACGAAATTGCTCCACCCGATCTGAGCGTGAACGAGGGGAAAATTTGGTCGCTTCTTTCTTATGATGAGCCGCGACAAATAGATGTTTTGCTTGAGTCGAGCGGTATGTCCTTTGGCGATTTGAACACCGCTCTGGTCGCCCTCGACATCCGTGATCTGATCCGGGTATTACCGGGAAAGAATTACGCGCGGCGGATCTAGCCGGCAGAGAGCAGCGGTTTGACAGAATAGAAAGATAGGTGTTAGAAGTCAGATTGTCAGATGCCACGTGCATCTGACTATTTTTTTCCGGGAAGGTTCCCGAGGAAGTTTGTATGGCAAAGAATCTCGTAATCGTCGAATCGCCGGCTAAGGCTAAGACGATAAACAAATATCTTGGACCGGATTATATAGTCCTCGCGTCTATCGGACACATCAAGGACCTGCCCGGAAAAGACCTCGGCGTGGATGTCGAAAATAATTTCCAGCCGACATACGAAGTAATTCCCGATACCAAGAAACGCAATAATAAGAAGATAGTCTCGGATCTAAAAAAGGCTGCGAAGATCAGTGAAGCGATCTATCTTGCGGCCGACCCCGACCGCGAAGGTGAGGCGATCTGCCAACACCTTGCCGAAGAGATCGTTCCAAAAAAGGGGAAGCAGCAGGTTTATCGCGTGATGTTCAATGAGATCACGAAGGCGGCGATCCAGGATGCGTTCAAGGAACCGAAGCAGGTAAACCAGGACCTCGTCGATGCCCAACAGGCTCGCCGGATCCTCGATCGGCTGGTTGGCTATAAGGTCTCACCTATTTTATGGAAAACGATCGGCGGCAAGCTTTCGGCCGGACGCGTGCAGACCGTCGCGGTGCGCCTCGTCGTTGAGCGCGAACGTGAGATCGAGGCGTTTGGGAAGACCGAGTATTGGACTATCATCGCAAATCTTACCGCCGCCCTTCCCCCAAAGTTCGATTCGCGTCTTTATAAGATAGAGGAAAAGACGATAAAGACCGGAAAGTTCGACGAGGACTTGAAGGCGAATGAGACGCACATCAAGAACGAATCAGACGCCGGTGCGATCGTCGATGAAGCCGGCAAGCAGGCATTTGTAGTCGATTCGGTTACGACGAAAGAGCGAAAGCGTAACGCGACACCGCCATTTATCACCTCAAAGCTCCAGCAGGACGCGTCGCGCAAGTTCGGTTTCGCCGTCAAGAAAACAATGATGCTCGCACAGAGGCTCTATGAGGGAATCGAAGTCGGTTCCGAAGGAGCCGTCGGGTTGATCACGTACATGCGAACCGATTCGACACGCGTCTCCGACACAGCATTAAATGAGGTCCGCGGATTCATCGGCGGAGCGTATGGTGAATCTTATTTGCCGGGCAAGCCTAACGTTTACCGCTCAAAAAAGGACGCGCAGGATGCTCACGAAGCGATCCGCCCGACCGACGTCAATCGCACACCCGACAGCCTCGCAAACAAACTCGGCCCCGAAGAGCTGAAATTATACCGCCTGATCTGGCAAAGGTTTGTCGCGTCGCAGATGATGCCCGCGGTTTTCGATCAGACGACGATCGACATCAAAGCCGGACGGTTTACGTTCCGCTCGACAGGTTCGGTTCAGAAGTTCGACGGTTTCTTAAAGGTTTATCAGGAGGGCCGCGACGAAAAACCAGCCGACGGCGAGGACGACGACGAAGAGCGCAGTCTGCCGCTGGTCCAACAAGGCGAGGTGCTGAAGCTGAACGCGATCACGCCGGAGCAACATTTCACTGAGCCGCCGCCGCGTTATTCCGAAGCAACGCTCGTCAAGGTCCTCGAGGAAAAGGGGATCGGCCGTCCGTCCACGTATGCGGCGATCATGACGACGATCCAGGACCGCGAGTACGTCGAGAAGATCGAAAGCCGGTTTCATCCGACGCCGCTCGGTATGACCGTAAACGACCTTTTGGTCGAGACCTTCGACGACATCTTTAATGAGCGGTATACGGCGCGGATGGAAGAGGAGCTTGACGAGATCGAAGATGGAAAGCTCGCGTGGCAGGACGCCCTGCGAGAGTTTTACGACAAATTTTCGAAGGACCTCGAGCTAGCCACCGAGACTATCAAGGGCAAGAAAAAGATGTCGATCCCGACGGACGAGATCTGCGAAAAGGACGGCGCCGGGATGGTCATCAAGTTCGGCAGATTCGGTCAGTTTCTTGCGTGTGAGAATTATCCGGAATGCCAGAACACGCGTGAGGTTAGCAAGAAAGGTTCGGCCGATGGTGATGGAGCGAATGGCGAGGGGGCCCAGGAGATTCCGGTCTGCGAGCTGTGCGGCCGTGAGATGGCGTTGAAGAAAGGACGCTTTGGATCCTTCTACGGCTGTACCGGATATCCCGAATGTAAAAACATCCGGAAGATCGCAAAGGGCGATCAAAAGCCGGTAGCACCCCCCGTACCGCTCGATGAGATCTGTCCGAAAGATGGAGTAAATTTGGTCCGACGTCAGGGGCGGTTCGGCGAATTTATCTCGTGCTCGAACTACCCTAAATGCGACTACGTAAAGCGGGAAACATTGGGGATTAAATGCCCGAAGTGCGGCGATGGTGAGATCGTCGTCAAGAAATCCCGCCGAGGAAAGGCGTTCTACGGGTGCTCGGAATATCCGAAATGCGATGAAGTCTATTGGGACAAGCCGGTTCAGGAGGCGTGTCCGGAGTGTGCCGCACCTTATCTGCTGGAAAAAACGACGAAGCGCGACGGAACCGTCCGTTATTGCAAAAACGAAGAGTGTGATTATAAAATGGCCGTTGCAAGCCAGAAAGTAACGTTAGATAGTACGGTCGGCAACGAGGCTAAGACCGGATAGCGCTCTTACTCGATGAACGAAAATATCCAGTTCCTGCAGGCGTTCCTGAAAAATCCTGGCACCGTCGGATCTATTACTCCGAGTTCGCCGGAGCTGGCGCGGCGAATGGTCGCCGGAATTCGGCCAAGCGAGAACAACGTCGTCATGGAGCTGGGCGTCGGCACCGGCGCGATCACCAGATTCCTTCAGGAGCTCGTTCCCGACGAGAATTCATATCTCGGGATCGAACTTGACCGCGACCTCGTCCGAATTCTCAAAAAGAATTATCCAAGAATGAAGATCGTGCGGGGGAATGCTCTCGAGGCGGTCGACATCCATCGCAAGTCCGGCTTCGGCAAGGTCGGAACGATTATCTGCTGCCTACCCTTTGTCTCGATGCCGAACGAGGTCGGCGAAAGGATCTTGCTCGAGATCGACAAGTTCATGCAGCTAGGCTGCACATTCCGCACGTTTCAATACGCCCACGGTTACTATTTTCCGTCGGCCATCAAACTTCGCGAATTCATGCGGAGGCGGTACGGCAAATCGAAACGTAGCCCGCTTATTGTCAAAAACGTACCACCCGCTTACGCTCTTACCTGGTCGACCATGTGATGGCTCTAACGAGCAGACCATTTCCCCTCGCCTGTGGTATAAAAGAAAGAAATCTTCAGACGATTCAACTCAGTTCTCAGGAGAAACAAAGAATGTTACGACGCAGATTTTTAAGCGTAGTGCTGGTTTTCGCGTTCGCGTGCCAGGCAAGCGTGTTCGCGCAGACGACAGCCGCAGGTGTCGATAAAGGAAAAACTACGTCGACGCCGGTAAAAGTCTACTCCGCGCCGAAAGAGGTCATCGACAAGATCCGTGACGAGGGCCTCAATCACTCGCAGGTGATGCAGACGCTATCCTACCTAACGGACGTCATCGGCGGGCGGCTTACTAATTCACCCAGCATGAAACGAGCGAACGAATGGACGCGCGACACAATGGTGAAATGGGGAATGCAGAATGCCAGGCTCGAGGCTTGGGGACCGTTCGGCCGGGGATGGTCGCTAAAGAGTTTTTCGGCACAGGTAAATGAGCCGACCGCGTTTCCCGTCATCGCGTATCCGAAGGCATGGTCTCCATCGACAAAGGGTGCGGTGACGAGCGATGTCGTTTACCTCGATGTCTCTAAGGACGAAGACTTCGCAAAATATAAAGGACAGCTTCGCGGCAAGATCGTGCTCATTTCGAAGCCGCGCGAATTGAAGGCAGACTTCGCCGGGTTGGGTGAGCGTCACACGGACGAATCACTTACGAAACTTGCGGCAGCTCCGGATCCCGCGGCAATTCAATCGCCCCAGGCAGGTCCCCCGAATCAAAACCAGAATCCGCAACAGCAAGCGCGTGTTCGTCAGTTTCAGATCGTACAAAAGATAAACACGTTCCTGCTGGACGAAGGCGCCGGAGTTGTCGTCGACAACAGTCGCAACGGCTCGGGTGGTACCCTGTTTGTCCAAAGTGCAACCGTCGCTCCGTTTTCTGTCCCCGCGACATCGTCGGAGGCTCCTGCCCGGCGCGGACTTTCTCCTTATCAGAAGGAAGCTGAATTGCGGATGCTGCCGCAGATGACGATGGCGAGCGAGGACTACAATCGTCTGGTTCGCATGATCGAGAACGGTGCGAAGCCGCGGATGACTATCGATATTCAAACGCAATATCACGATGACGACCTCATGGGATATAACACCGTCGCGGAAATTCCCGGAACGGACCCATCTTTGAAAGAAGAGTTGGTGATGCTTGGCGGACATCTCGATTCGTGGCACGCCGGGACGGGGGCGACGGACAACGCCGCCGGCTGCGCCGTCGCGATGGAAGCCGCACGTATTCTGATTGCGTCGGGATTGAAGCCTCGGCGAACGATTCGCGTCGCCCTCTGGAGCGGCGAAGAGCAAGGCTTGAACGGCTCGCGTGAATATGTGAAACAGCAATTCGGCGAACGAAAATCGGGCGAGAACAATCAACCTGGAGCGCTCGTGAAGGCCGCGAACTACGACAAGCTTTCGGCTTATTACAACCTCGATAACGGGACGGGCAAGATCCGCGGTGTTTACATGCAGGGAAATGCGGCCGTCCGACCGTACTTCGAAACGTGGCTGACACCGTTCACCGACCTGGGTGCCGCGACGCTCACGATGTCGAACACAGGCGGGACCGATCATCTTTCATTCGATCGCGTCGGCCTTCCCGGCTTTCAATTCATCCAGGACGAGATCGAGTACGATACGCGTACCCACCACTCGAACCAGGACAACTACGATCGCATCCAGGCCGACGATATGAAACAGGCCGCGACGATCATGGCTGCATTCGTCTATCAGACCGCGATGATGGATGAAAAGATGCCGCGAAAAGTGATCAAATAATAATGACGAGAAACTACTTACGTGCCGCGGCAGGAATTGATCGCCGCGGCATTTTTATGTTGAGTTTGTCAGATGCCTTGACGGTTCGGTCGCAAACGCTTTACATTCGAGCAGAACGATCGGCGAGGAAGAATAAAATGACCAACATTCAATATCTTAGCGGTGCTATAAATCCCGGGGATTGCATCGGCGGCGCGTGGACCCTGGTAACTCGCCGCTTCTGGCTGTACATCGGCGTCGCACTGGTAACGATCTTAATGATCGGCTGTATTCCGTTTGTTGGATCGCTCTTGTTCGGGCCGGTGCTCGGCGGATTCTACTATCTCGTGTTGAGAGACATGAGAGACGAACCCGTGGACTTCGGAATGATGTTCAAGGGTTTCGAAAAGTTTCTGCCATTGATGCTGGCCGGTCTCGTTCAGACGGCACCGAGCCTGATTGCCACAATTCTGCAATACACGGTAGATATCGCGCGCCTCGTCGGGGGCGGCGCACGCGGCGGGGATATCAACTTTTACCAGCCCGGCAATGATGCAATTTTGGCCGGTTTTTCGGTAGGCATTCTTGTCCTCATTGTGGGTCTGAGCCTTTTCGGTGCCGTTTGGAGCATCGCACTTTCCTTCGCCGTTCCACTCATACTTGAGCATGATCTCGGCGTCGTCGACGCGCTTGTGACAAGCGCCAAAGCGGCGCTCAACAATGCGGGCGGGCTTATAGTGCTGGTGATTCTGCAAATACTGGTCGGGATCCTCGGCGTTATCGCTCTGTGTATCGGTATCTTTGTCGCGATCCCCGTCATTTATACCGCGAACGTTTTTGCGTATCGGCTCGTGTTTCCCTATTTCGACCGTCCCGATTTCAAGATGGCACCGCCGCCGCCGACCGAGTACGGCGGAACGTACGGGACCAACTACTGACGGAGGAGCTTGAGTTCCATGAACAGAACTGCGTCGTTAGGATTATCGTAATACGACGCGATCTCGTGAAAGCCGTACGCTTCATAAAGCTGTACGGCTTTTCCCATTTTCGGGGGTAAGGTGTCGAGCCGCATCGCGTCGTACCCGATAGTTCTTGCGTCGGCGATCAATCGCTCGATCAGCAAC
>JBDTWZ010000001.1:0-53580 GCA_040006435.1 Acidobacteriota bacterium | reverse complement strand
TGCTCAGCGAGCCCTCGTAATAATCGACGGTATAGCCGAGATCGTTCTTCGGCAGTGCCGGATGTCGAAATGTAGATCGTACGTAAGTCATTGATATTTGATAAATGTACTGGCTATCAATCCTGCGTGGTAATGAAATACCGCTCCTAGCACAAACGACCCGATCAGGGCGATTAGACCATAAACCCATCCGGACAAAATGAAGGCTGTGAGAATAAATCCCAATATGAGCAACGCTAGGGCGCCACTAATAATCTGGGTAAGGCGCCCTCGCATGAACTCATTGAGCGACCATAGAAATACGATAACTGGTAGAGGGATTGCCCAAACTAATTCAGTCATTGCGTTTCGATTCTGACATTACTCTTTTTCCAATCAAATATTGTGCGCCATCCTCCGCATGTCATCGCAATTAAGCACCGAGATCAGTGCTTACGGTTAGTGGCGGGTTCGATATTATCAAGCTGGGGAACTGGGCATTCGCGGTTTGGTGCATTAAGCTAAACTCGCAAATACGTCCGCATGTGCGGCGAGTGTCCTCTTCACCTTCAGAGGAACCTCAACTATATGAAAACGATCTGCGGCAAAGGCATAGTCGTCGCCACTCTCATCGATCACGCGTAAATACCCTTCCTTTTCTGCCGTCCTATCCTTTATTACGGGGTAAACTTTGCCCACCTCGAGCGACGCCTTATATCCATCGTTGTTCAGACAGAGTGCCAAATGTCTTCCTTTCATATCAGTCCAAAAACGGCACTTTCAGCTTATATTCCTTCTTGCCGATACCGTGTGCCTCGTACCAGTGAACTTCTGCTAACCGTATTCTATCACTGGCCAGGCGGACATAGGCTGTTCCTTTCAATTTTCAACACCGACCACCGCCGTATTGTTTCCGAAGCCTCGCTCGATACCGAACGCCCGTGCCGGTAGCTATTGTTTCGATGTCAGTTATCTCGCTGACGACCTCAAAATCTGTCATGTGTTTGTCCGAGGGACTTGCACGACTAATCTAACTGTAAATACTATCCGCCACCATCGGCATTTGGTGAGGTGAGGGTCGAGATAAGTCGCTTTGGGTGTCGGTTTATTAACACGGCAGCCGAGTTACCAGCCGATTGCGATCATTTCATCGAGCCTTTCAAGCGTGATTGCCTTGCTGGGGTCTTCGTCTAACTCACGCCGGCGTTTTTCGGCCTCTTCCAACTCTTTCTCGGAAGCAAAGTCGGGTGGCAACGACGCGATCAAACGATCCGCAAGTTTCGCCCTTTCCTGTTCGGGAAGGTTGAGAGCTTGTTTTTCTATATCTGTTACGACTGACATGGAGATATTTTAACCCATCTCGTGAAATGCACGCACTGCTTCAATCTTGACTGAGCTCACGCCGACGGCCTACAAATTCTTTGCCCCCGTCGCGGTCAATCGAGTTTAGCCGTGGCCCTTAGGCCACGGGTAGTCGGAAAAATCAATTGCGTCGCGTAGCGACCGCACGAATTCTCAATTGCCGCTGACGCGGCAAGATTTGTTGACCTTCATCCGTGGCCTGAAGGCCACGGCTAAATGCGAGCGGCCGCTACGCGGCCCGACGCGGCGTGCCTTGTCGGCATCTCGCCGATTTGCGGGTACGCGTCTGCTAAACTTCATTCATGCACGCACTTATTTTCGATCTCGACGGGACATTGATCGATACGGTTTATGCTCACGTTTTCTCGTGGCAGCGGGCGTTTGAAGAGGCTGGGATGGCGATCGACGGATGGCGGATACACCGGCGGATCGGGATGAGCGGCGGGTTGTTTGCACGTGCCGTTGCACGCGAGCTTGAACGTAAGCTCACACAAGACGAGACGGAATCATTGCAGCGGCGACATGGAGAGATCTTTACAGAGCTTGCTCCGACGCGGAGGCCGCTGCCCGGTGCGGTCGAGCTTCTTCAGTTTTTGAAACAGAACGGTGTGACGTACGGCATCGCGACTTCCGGCAGAAGACCGGAGATCGATAAGTCGCTCGAGGCGCTCGGTGTCGGGGACGATGTCGTAGTCGTCGATCGCGGCATCGTCGTTCGAGCGAAACCGGCGCCGGATCTTTTTCTGGCGTGTCAGCAGCGCCTGGGCGCATCGCCTCTCGATTGTTATGTCGTCGGCGATGCGGTCTGGGACATCCTCGCGGCGCGTCGTGCCGGGATGCTCAGCGTCGGGCTTCTGAGTGGCGGCTATGGCGAGGATGAATTAACGAGCGCCGGCGCTTATCGCGTCTATCGCGATCCGTCGGAGCTGCTCACAGCGCTTGATGAGTTGGGTGTGTTGGATTAGGTTGAGGCTCTTACCGCCGAGGCGGGGAAGGCGCCCAGATTCCAAGATTAGAACCTTCCCCGGATCATTTAAATTGCCCCGACCTTTAGGTCGGGGTAAGAAGAGTCCGGAACCCGGCTTTAGCCGAATGCGATCGAAAAAAAAATCCCTTTAGCTTTAGCTGAATTCGCCTATAGCCAAAAAGGAAGCTTTGTTTATATTTCGGCTAAAGCCGGAGCTTAGCGCTCATGTGACCCCGACCTAAAGGTTGGGGCAATTTAAACAGCCGGTAGCCGTGGCTCCCCGGGCACTTGGCCTCGGAGATCAACTGCCGCATCTTTGTTGGCCGCGACCGACCACTCATTGCTACGCGATCATCGCCTCAACGATACTCACCGCTGAATCGGTAGGAACAACTCGGGTCATGCGGAAGCCGGCCTTGGAGAGCAGCGCGTCGTATTCATCCGGAGTTCGTTCCTGGCCGCCGGGACAGACGAGCATCACGATGTCGAGGATCTTGCCCGGATGCGGAGTGTCGCCCGGCGGAAGGACCATCTCGACGATCAGCAACTTGCCGTCCGGCTTCATGGCTTTGCGAATGTTGCCGAGGATGGTAAGACACTTTTCTTCGTCCCAGTCGTGGATGATGTGCGACAGCACGTACGCGTCGTGGCCGGCCGGAACGCTTTCAAAGAAACTACCGCTCTCGATCGTGACTCGATCCGCGACGCCGTTCTTTTCCAGGAGCGCCGGAGCATCGGCCACGACGTGTGCCATATCGAACAATATGCCTCGCGGACCGGCATGACGAGTGAGTATTGCGGAGAGCATGCCGCCCGTGGCTCCACCGACATCGACCACGCTGCCGACGCCTGAGAAATCGTATGCCTCCGCGACCGCAAGAGCCTCACCGCCGTTGAGGCCGACCATTGTCTCGCTGAACAACGACGCCTCATCCGTATGCTGGGCGAAGTAGTCGAAGACCGGCATTCCGAATGCCTTTTCGAATCCAGTCTCACCAGTCTTCAGAGAATGCATGATCTCTTCGAACGCGAGCACGAACGCGGGGCTGCCGAAAGAGAGGGCGATGGACCGGGCGGAACCCGGAGCGCCGGTCTTCAACGCCTCTCCCATCGGCGTGAGCGAATAGGTTCGATCATCGACCGACGTCAGAACGCCGAGGCTCGCGAGCGTCCGCATCAGACGATGGAGCGACTGTGCGTGCGTCCCGGTCGGCCCGGCCAATTCGTCGGCCGTCTTAGGACCGTCGGCAAGGTGATCGGCAAGGCCGAGCTTCGCCGCCGCATAGATGATCTTCGCGATCCAAGTGCCGTTGACCATCTGTACGAGTTGCACGTGGGGCGGAAACTCGGGTTCAGTCTGTTGTGCAGTGGACATTTTCTCACTCCTTTTCTGGTTGTTTGTTGTGGGGGTATTATGCCCCGATTGGCGTGGCAGTTCCAGCCGAACACATCGATTGCCGATTGCATCGATAGATAATAATATCGAGTGCCAGATGTTTGTAAAGATACCGAAGTATGAACTTACCCGAACCGATCTTCATTCCGCTTAAATTTCACGAAGTAGCGGATAGTGAGCAGGCAGCACGCGCGACCGAGTTTTTCGATCTGCTGAACAGCCGCCGCACGGTCCGTGATTACTCGGACCGCGACGTGCCGTTTGATTTGATCGAACGAGCGATAGCGACCGCCGGAACGGCGCCATCGGGTGCGAATATGCAGCCATGGCGGTTTGTCGTCGTCCGGGATGCTGAAGTAAAGCGGAAAATCCGCGAGGCTGCGGAGAAAGAAGAATACGAAAGCTATCACGGCCGTATGAGCGAGAAGTGGCTGCGGAGGCTTGCGGTGCTCGGGACGGATGAGCACAAGCCTTTTCTCGAGATCGCGCCGTATTTGATAGTCGTGTTTCGCATCACGACCGTTGCCGAGGACGGCGACACGGAGCCGACCTATTATTCGCAGGAATCAGTCGGCATCGCGGTCGGAATGCTGCTCGCCGCGCTTCATAACATGGGTCTCGCAACGCTGACGCACACGCCGAGCCCGATGAAGTTTCTACAGGAAATTCTCGGCCGGCCAAAGAACGAAGTGCCTTTTGTTTTGATCCCGGTAGGTTGTCCGGCTGACGACGCAAAAGTACCGGACATCAAACGAAAACCGCTCGATGAAATCATGGAAGTTATTTGAGCGGGAATGAACGCCAGGGATTCGTCGGCGTTTGAATCTTAGATCGACCCTACCTTTCAGATATAGCCCCGAGAAAGGCAGACAGGAGCACAAACGCTCCACCCGCGAGAGACCCGAGTGCAAGGAGCGGCATCCTGCGTGTCGCCATCGGAACCGACCACGACGCGAATCGATGATGCAGTCGCCAGGGAAGCACTACCAGAACGATCGTCGTCACGATAAGGACCCAACCGAATACAAAGAAGATAACGGGGAACTTCATCTCCGGCGCGTATATGACGAACGCCGCTCCGGTTACGAAGCGCAACATTAATTCGAGATAGTGGGCATTTGCCGAACCGGCGAAGCTGGAGAGAAAGCTCTTTGCCCGCTCGGGCGAGACAAACGCAACAACAGCTAGAACGACCAGGTACAGCCCGGCAAGCAGAACAATGATCGAAGCGAGCATTACTAACGGCGGCATGTTATCTCTCCCGCGTAAGTGAGGACGCCCGACGCGACGGTGATTGAAAGGCCCGGTCTCGCAAGGGGCTCGTTAAGTCGTTGGAGCTCTCGTGACGCTTAGTGCTATTTCTTGGTTTTCAACTCTTTCAGCTTTTGTCGGAACTGGGCCTGTTCCGCTTCGATTTTCGGACTGACTAAAGTCTGCAACAGTGCGAGAGTTGATTGACGAAACGACTCTTCAACTTGCTTCGACAAACTCGGCAAAAACGCCGCGGCCTTTTGTCCCGTGGGCGTCTGGTAGAAAGCGATCAGCTCTTTCAGTTCGTTCTCCGTGAACGTCTTGTCATAAATTTGGAAAATGACTTCCTCCGATAGCTTCGTCATCGCTTGCTCGTCGGCAAAAACACTCTTTGCTATTTTGTCGATTCGCTCATTCGCCTCGTCAATATATTTTGTGAGTTCCTGTTTTTGCGCGTCAGTGAGGTCTTTTTCCTCCGCCAATAGCGATTTGAAATCGTCACGAATATCCGTCGAAACATTTAGAGTCAAATTAACTTTGTCGGCGCCGGTCAATTTACGAAACTGTGAAATCAAGGAGTTTTTGTTTTCAAGCGTCGGACCCTGGGCAAAAGTTGAGACGCCGCAAAAGGCCGAAATAAGGAAAACAAAAAGTGTGGTTGTAATTTTATGCATGGGTATTTACATCAAACCAGAAATTTGAATTGAGTTCGCCAAAGGCTAGATGGCTTACTTCCTAAAAGATACGTCCAACGCCCCACATCACCGGCCGTCCACGCACTGCAAAAGTCTTTAGCCACTCGCGGAAGCTCAACTAGCGATTAACATCGACCCTTTGATAATACGGCTCGGCGAAACGTATTATCAACCTTGAATATTGAGACAGAAATGATGATGGCTACCGAGTTTGGATGCGGATCACCACTTGAAGATAGGTGCGTGAGTAAAAAAGCGAAGGCGTTCCCAGCTTTACTTCATCACACTGCGAAATGGATACAGCAATAAAATTGAGCCGCGGCAAGCTTCTCGCGTCTGCCGGAAAGGGTCTCGGGCTAATGGCGCTGTTGTCCAGAACCGTTTCATCGCTGTACGAAACTGTGTTGGAAGCGGGCCGCGTGGTGGATTATCTCTCTCCGGCTGAAGCCGCGACGAATGAAGACTACTGGAACGTAATCGCCGAGGCGTTCGCCATCTCGCGGACAAATCTCAACCTCAACAGCGGATGGACGAGCCCCAGCCCCCGCATGGTCACCGAGGCGTTTTTCCGATACAAGTACAACGAAGACGCGACATCATACACGATGTGGCAAACGCTCCTTCCACAGGCCGAAACGATCCGCTCCGGTCTCGCCCGGTTGTTTGGCTGCGACCCGGATGAGATCGCCATCACGCGAAACGCTTCAGAATCGCTGCAGATATTGTTGTTCGGTATCGATCTAAGGTCCGGTGACGAAGTGCTCACCACGACGCAGGATTATCCGCGGATGCTGACCGCTCTCAGACAGCGGGAAGCGCGCGAGGGCCCGTCGCTAAAATTGGTGAAGATCCCGCTCGCACCCGAAAATACGGACGAGATCGTCAATGCCATCGAGGCCGCGATCACATCGAAAACGAAGGTCATTCTGATCTCGCACATGACCTATCTGACGGGTCAAATAATGCCTGTTCGGAAGATCTGCGACATGGCTCGGGCGCGCGGGATCGAGACGATCGTCGACGGAGCACATTCCTTTGCCCAGCTCAATTTTAAACGCGACGATCTGCAATGCGACTACCTCGGAAGCTCGCTTCATAAATGGCTCTATGCTCCGAAAGGGGCGGGCCTGCTGTATGTCCGCAAGGACAAGATCTCCAACGTCTGGCCGTTGATGGCGTCGGTCGATAAGGGCAAGAACGATATCCGCAAGTTCGAAGAGATCGGGACACACTCGTCGGCAACGCGATTCTCGATCGGCGAGGCGTTGTTGTTTCACGAAGCCATCGGTGCCAAACGCAAAGAAGAGCGGCTCCGATATCTTTCGCGTTATTGGATGGACCGGCTGAAGGGGCTGGATGGGATCAGCTTCAACACATCGTTCGATCCGGCTCAATATTGCGCGATCGCAAACTTTAATATGCGGGGCGCCGATCCGGTAAAGATCGCCACAGAGCTGATCGCGAAACACAAGATAATCGCGACGCCCACCGTCCACGATGAGTTTTCGGGTATCCGCATCACACCAAATATTTTTACGAAATTAAGCGAGCTGGATCGCTTTTGCGATGTCATCGGAGGAATGGTCAAAAAGGTATCGGCAAAAGCACACTGAGGATGAGATCTAAAGTAGCGCTTTTGTAACCTTGGCCCATGCTGTGCGAGTGGCTTCGAAGGTGCGATGATGCCGACGTACGTTGCGATGGTATCGCCGCATTTCGGTCTGAACACCTTCAAACTGCGGGGTATCGAAATACCTGCAGAGCTTCGGAATTGCGGAGTCCAGCTTTCGCGTCATTTCTTCGATTATCGAATCGTACTTTTCCGGTTGAGTTATTAACGTAAGCAGCGGCTTATAACGAATCCATCCTATTGCCGCTCGTATGAATCGCTGGCGAACCGCCGGCGAGTGAGCGTCGACGCCGCTAAGTTCGACGGGCAGCACTCCATTCAAAATATTTTTGTACTCCAGAAACGCGTCGTGAAATGTGTAGCAGGGAACTTTTACGACCTTGTGATCGGTAAGCGTCGTACTCATGAACGCGTCTTCGCCGCGGGCTCCGGGCGGATTGTAGAAAACCGGAAGGCTATGAAGCCGCTTGAGATTAAAGCAAAGATTCGCACCGGAAATGAACTTCATCCCCGTCGTCTCGAGAACCTCGGACGTTATTTGTCGATCGATAATTTCTCCATCGGCATAGGTCACGCCGTTGTTGCCGATAATCGTTTCCTTGACCTTCGCCCACGTGACGATGTCGTTGCTGGTCGCATCGATGAAGTCGCGGAAATCGTTTTCGGTAAGGGTACGGTTGAACTCTAAGCGGGGTATCGGCGAAATGTATCCGCAGTGATGACCGTGGGTAATGTCGGCGTTCTCGCCGAATTTCAGATGTGGGCCGAGGATGCTTTGACCCATCCAGATTAGATTGTTTGCCTTGTTTCTTAAGACCGCTATCGGATACTCGTCATCGTCGATGAATAGAAGACGGTCCATCCCGTTCTTGCTCGCGAAATAAAGAGCCGCATTTCTCTTTTTCGCGTAACCTTCGCCGAAGAGAAGATCGCCTTCCGCGTCGTCGATAACTCCTTCGTGGATCAACGTCCGGCGCTCATCGTCCAAAGCCTCGCGGCCGTAAAAATTGATCGACTCGACCATCTCCCTCAATTCCGCGGGAATGTTCTTGTAGTCGCTTGGTTCAGTGTTGGAATAACTAACGTCGTAAACGACGAAAAGATGTAAGCGGACGCTCTTATCGTCGATCAAGCCATGTTCGAGCCAGTTGTTGACATACGAGCGAAGCACATTTTGAAAGTGCTTGCGTCCCGTGACAAATGCGATGCCGACGTGTTTGGGCATGTTCGCTGACATTGTAACATTCAATATTTTGATGGAAGTGCGGAACGTTGTTTTGGAGAGCTTTGCGGTCGTGACGGAGTCGTTTGCATCACGCCATGACGGATTACGGTGTATCCTATCTCCACATGTCGTTGCGAACCAGTAGGCGTTTCCGAGAACCGGATCTATAGGGCTTAGGTAAGCGGAAGAGGATAATTCTATGAGAGAGAAACAGGATTTCAGGAAAATAATTTCAAGCTTTACAGCCAGAGCGGCATTACTTGCGGCTACATTACTTATCATCGGGACGACGGCGTTCGGCCAGGATACGATGTCTAAGCCGACGCCGACCGCGACGCCAGCACCGACGCCGATGGCGACACCGAAGCCGACACCGATGCCGACACCGACCCCGTTGACTCCTTTTGTAACGGAGCTGAAAGGCATCTCGCTTGGAATGACGAGCGACGAAGTAAAGGACAAGCTTGGAAAGCCCGATTCGGGAGACGAAACCGGAATGTACTATTTGTTCTCGGAGAACGAGTCCGCACAGATCGGACTCGATGCGCGGGGAAAGGTTCGCACCGTAGCTCTGAGCTATTCAAATGGAGATGCGGACGTTCCGAAATTTGAGGACATCTTCGGCCCCGATGTAAAGGTGGTGACGAAAAAGGACGGCGGCATTTATAAGTTGATTCGTTATCGGGCGGCGGGTTATTGGGTCGCGTACAGTCGAATTATGTCGAATAAGAAACCGCTAACGACGATAACGATGCGGAAGCTACGGAAATAGCGGGATCCAGGTCCTCACGAACAGCGGGTATTACAGCGCGGACTCCGAACTTTTAAATAAAAAGGGGCGCGCATGGCATGCCACACGCGCCCAAACGTCGAGCCTCAACGCAGTCTATGCGGAAGCTCCAATAGTCTTGTCAGCGGTACTGAACAGTACGTCGCCGCGAAGGACCATCGGTTCACTCGGCAGATGCGTCGCCAGATTCTGTTTGATCCAGTCCGTCGCAGTGTCTGCCGCTTTATCAGCCTCAGCCTTAGTGTTGAACATGCTGATCGCACCAAGGTCGCCGTCCTCAAACTTGGTCGCATAATAATTCACGAAGCCAGGAAGTTTCTTTAGGGTCGGAAACAGTTCCTCCCTCACTTTCTTGATAACTTCGTCATGCGATTTAACATTCGAGAACTTTCTAATACTTAAAAACATTTACACTCCTTATGTTTGTAGGACGCCCTGCGCCGGACGCCCGGGTTTACGATTTCTTTTTGGGATTGTCGGAAGCCGGGATCGTTGAAAAAAGCGAACGAGGTACTCAGCGGCGCAAGAGCCAAGAGGCGATGTTTATATCACGCGTTGACCGCGTTCGACCGGATCATGTTGTGTTCCGACATTAATAAGTATGACACAACCTCATCATTAATGCAAATCAGTGGCGACGATAACCCATACGGATGCTGCAATTAGGGCGAGCCGTCTGCAAGGAATCACCGCGCTTTGGAGCGGCGGGCCGCGCTGTGGGAATCCTTTCGCACCGGTCATCACACACGCTGCAGAGTGCTCCGATGCCAGCGGAAACGATCCAGCAATCACATCGTCAAGGGCGAACTTATTCCTGTTTACAGTGACGAAAACTATCGTGCAATAATGTAACAATCAAATCGATTCAAGGTAAATAAAACGGATTAGTCATTCTAAGCCTGACTGTTGGCGATGATCCAAGGTCCGCTGCCAAATTGATATGGAACAATTCTTAGCGACCGAAACTCTCATCATCGAGCTGCTGCTGATCGTTTCCCTCGTCGCGCTTGCGGTCAGGCGTCTGAGGATCCCGTACACCGTGGCACTTGTCGTCGTCGGATTGCTGATCACGTTTCAGCAGCCGATCGAGATCGAGCTCACACCGGGCCTTATCCTCTCGATATTTATCCCGCCCCTCGTTTTCGAAGCAGCGTTTCATCTCGAGTTTAAAAGCTTGCGCCAAAACTGGCGTCCGATTGTCGGGCTCGCGATTCCGGGCGTCCTGTTCACGACAGTTGTCGTCGGCGTGTTGGTCTCGTGGGGTGTCGGAATCTCTTTGTCGAGTGGTTTGGTTTTCGGAGCGCTCATCGCTGCGACCGATCCGGTGGCAGTCGTTTCGCTGTTCAAAGCCTTGGGAGCACCAAAACGGCTCACGACGCTTGTTGAGAGCGAGAGCCTCTTTAACGACGGAACGGCGATTGTAGTTTTCAAACTGCTGGTCGTCGCGGCCGTTGCCTCCGCAGCATCGGTCACGGGCGACACGGGTGAATCGTTCGACTTTCTTACAGCGGCGGTCGATTTCATTCGCGTTTCGGCTGGCGGGCTGCTCGTGGGCGTGGGTCTGGGATGGATCATCGCGCAGGTCATCGCCCGCGTGGATGACTATCTTATCGAGACAATGCTGACGACGGTCCTCGCTTTCGGCACATACCTCGTCGCCGAAAGATTTCACGTTTCTGGCGTGCTCGCGGTCGTCGCGGCAGGAATCGTGACGGGAAACATCGGTTTAAAAGGGATGTCGCCGACGACGCGAATCGTCCTCTTCAACTTCTGGGAATTCCTGGCGTTCGTCGCGAATTCGCTCGTCTTCCTGTTGATCGGCCTGGACGTGAACCTTCGGGAGATCGGCGCGAACCTTGTCCCTATACTCATTGCGTTAGGAGCTGTTCTGCTCAGTCGGGCCGTGGTCGTCTATGGCCTTACCGCCCTTACGAACTTTCGCATGGCAGATAAGCTTCCGCTTGCGTATCGGCACGTGCTGTTCTGGGGTGGCCTGCGCGGCGCGATAAGTCTAGCCCTCGCCCTGAGCCTGCCACTTGCCCTTGCAGATCGCGATCTCCTGCGCGTCATGACGTTCGGGGTCGTTCTGTTCACGCTCTTAGCGCAGGGAACAACGATGCAGTTTTTGCTGAGGCGACTCGGGATCGGGGTGGCGCCCGAGCTCGAACTCGAATACGAACGACGTCACGGCCGCCTTGTCGCCGCGCAAGCCGCCTTTCGCCGCGTTGAAGAGATGTTTCGCGATAATTTATTTTCGCTGACGATATGGCAGAAGTATGAACCGGAACTGCAAAAGCAGGTTGAAGATGCTCTTGCACAACAGAACGCATTGCTCAAGGAACATCCAGAGCTGCAGCGCGAGGAGCACGAAGACGCGCGCCGTGAAGGGCTGAACGCCCAACGCGCCGCTCTAACGGGAATGCTCAGCAGCGGTTTTATCTCTGACGCGGTTTACGAAGAACTTGTAACCGAAGTAGATCACGCCCTCGAAAGGATCGCCACCGGATTGGAGCCGGCGACCGACTGACGACCGGTCAAAGCCCGAAGCTCTGACCGGATAAATGGGTTCGCCCTTTTAGAAACTCCAAAAATACGGAATGAAAATGGTTGCGAGGATCCAAAATAACAAATTAAGCGGAGTTCCTACGCGCAGAAAATCCGCAAATCTGTATCGTCCCGGCCCGTAGATCAAAGTGTTAGTTTGATAACCGACGGGCGTCATGAAACTTGCCGAGGCGGCAAACATTACAGCAACTAAAAAGGGGCGAGGGCTTACATGAAGGGTGTTTGCCGTGGCGATCGCGATCGGTGTCAAAAGCGCGGCAGTCGCGTTATTTGACATCATTTCCGTGAAAACAAAAGTCATCAAATAAAATGCAGATAGAAGCGCGACCAACCCGCCCCAACTGCTTACGACGGAAATAATTGTCGATGAGATCAAAGGAGCTGCTCCGCTATTCTCCATCGCGGCTTCGAGAGTTAATACACCTGCAAGCAAAAAGATGATCCGCCATTCGATGGCCTGATACACCTCTTCCATTTTTATGCAGCCGACCAGTATGAGGAGTATTGCTCCGATCACCGAGCTGACGACGATCGGAGCTACCCCGAGCGTTGCGGTTACGATCACACCGGCGACGATCACGAGTGCAGGAATAAGCCTGCTTCTGCGATACACGACCTGGTCCGTGTCTGAAATAATGACAAAGGACGGATCCTGGCGCAGTACGTTGATCCGCTCGGATTTGACCTCTAATAGCAGCGTGTCGCCGGCACTCAACCTGGTATCGGCAATCTTGTCGCGCATCAATTTGCCGCGATGCCGAAGGGCCAAAACGATCGCCCCGAATGTTTCCCGAAACCGTAATTCCGCGAGCGATTTTCCGACAAGGTTGGAATTGAACACGACAACAACTTCCACTAATTTTGCGTCGGTCGTTTCGACGTCAGAGTCGTGCCATTTGAACTGAGACTTGAATAAAACGCCGCTTCGCTCCTGAATCTTATTAAACTTTTCAAGGTCACAGCGAACTCGCAGAACATCACCCTCGCGCAAGACAAAGTCGGGCGACGGCACTGAGATCATCTCGTCTCCCCGCTGGATATCAATGATCGCAATATCAAGGTCTTTGACGATCGGCGCGTCTTTGATCGCGTGACCGACCGAGGAGGCGTTCTCCAACAAAACAACCTCGGTTATATATTCCTGGAGATCGAACGATTCGATAAGGTCTCCTTCATGGCGGCGATCGGGAATCAATCGTATCCCGACTAGGAGCATGTAGAGCATACCGACCGTGAACATGATCAACCCGAGCGGCGCGATCTCAAACATCGAGAATGCCGGCTGTCCTCTTTCTTCAGCGATCGAACTGACAAGGATGTTGGTCGACGTTCCGATCAGTGTGCAGACACCGCCGAACATCGAAGCAAATGACATCGGCATCAGCAGCTTTGAGGCGCTTGCCTTTATTTCCCTCGCGACACCGAGAAGGATCGGAATGAATACCGCAACGACCGGAGTGTTGTTGATAAACGCCGAGAAAAAGGCGACCGAGACCATGACCGTGATCAAACCGAGCCAATAGTTCTTCTTAAAAACAATCGTCGTCAGCTTGGCCAGATAGCTAACGGCTCCGGTTTTAAAGAGCCCCGCGCTCAGGACAAACATCGCCGCGACCGTGACGGTCGCCTTGTTGCTAAACCCGGCGATCGCTTCGTCCGATTTGATGATGCCAAGGCTCAGCAACGAAGCCATTATGAGCAAAGCTATCAGGTCAACCGAAAGCTTTTCGGTTGCGAATAGAATGACGGCGCCGATAGCGACCGCGAAAACCAGAATGATCTCGATGTTCAAAATAAAGTCCTTGTTTACTCGTCAGATTTTTTAATTTGCGAAACGTCCGGAGGTTTACCGGGCGTTTCGTCGAAATACATGCTTATGGCGTCGGTGTTGATTCTCACCTTTAACCAGTCTCCCATTGTCTTGCGATCCTTGTCGCCGATGATCTTATTCGATCGAATTATTGCGATCCAGATCTTGCGGGGCTCACTCACGCCCAGATCGGCGGCCGGTTGGATAATAGCGGACTCGATCTCCGGATATTGTACCCTGAGTTCTGCAAGTATCTGTTGTCCCTGCTTTTCCGCGGAACGGGCCGCATCAACCTGGCTCTGCAGATCCCGTATCAGCTTTTCTTTCTCATTTAGCACAGCGGTCAACTGATCAGATTGGTTGGTGGTGTCTGAGTCCTTGGTGTCGTTCAGATATGCGAAGCCCTGAAGTATCTCGAGCTTGGCGGAATCAAGTTTGTATCTGGACATCTTGCTTCGCAGAGCTTCGATCTCCGTTTCGTTAATAAACTCACCGCCATATGTGAGTGTGATCTGATGCTTTTTCGGATCGATATTTTTCTTGAGAAGGTAGTCGTTTTGAAACACCGCCTCGTTATCAACAAACTGATTGGCCCGATTGCGGAAACGATTTTGCTGAACAATGTCATAACCAAAATAAATGCTCGGCAGCAGCGTAATTAATACGACACCCCAGACTATCCGGTTGGCGATCACTTCGTCTCTCTCCTCCGGAAGGTGCTTATATGGGAATTTCAAAAAGCGGGCCGTGACTAGCGTGGCGAGGGCTATGAAAACGGTGTTGATGACAAACAAATACATCGCACCGCCAAAAAAAGTGAAGTTCCAGTTTGCGAGACCAAATCCCGCGGTGCAGAGCGGAGGCATCAGGGCGGTGGCGATAGCAACGCCGGGGATGACGTTCGCTTTTTTCCTGCTCGCAACGGCGAGAATACCCGCAAACCCACCGAAGAGCGCGATCAATACGTCGTATATGTTAGGCGATGTCCGGGCGAGGATCTCGGACGAAGCATCGGTAAGCGGCGAAAGCGAGAAAAAAACTGTCGAGGTCGCAAGACCGACAACCGCTGCGAATGCGTAGCTGAACAGAGCCTTTCGAAGTAGGGCGAGATCGTTGATCGCCATCCCCATTCCGAGCCCGATGATGGGGCCCATAAGCGGAGACACGAGCATCGCACCGATCACCACGGCCGTCGAGTTAACATTAAGGCCGAGCGAGGCTATGAAGATCGCAAAGACGAGGATCCAGAGATTAGTGCCCTTGAATTCCACGCCGCTATCGACATTCTCAATAACCTTTTCGACATCTTCTCGTTCACTGCCGAGCCGAAAATAATTGAGTATATTGTCCATCCGAATTAGTCCCGAATCAATCCTAAGGAAATATGCCCAGTTCCCCGTAAGAAACTGCGATCTTGTTTATCGCGCTCACGAATGCTGCTGTCCTGAGATCGCCAATCTCCGGAGCCGCTTTCCATATTTCGCGTATCTCGTCGTAAGAGGTACTCATTGTTTCCTCGAGCCCTGAATTTACGAGGTCAATCTCGTCGGCCCCACGGACGATCACGCTTCGCTGCAGGTCCGACATCGACTTGCCGGTTATATCTTCGACGGCGGCCACGACGGCTCCGAACGAAGCCTGGTCAAAACGCTTTCCTATTCTTCCAAACCGCACGTGAGAAAGATTCTTTAACCATTCGAAAAACGAGACGGTCACGCCGCCGGCATTGGCGTAGATGTCCGGAAGAATTAGAACGCCCTTCTGCAACAAGATCGCTTCGGCCTCGGCGGTTGTCGGGCCGTTGGCTCCTTCGGCGATGATCCGGGCCTTGATCCGCGGCGCGTTCTCGGCCGTTATCTGATTTTCAAGCGCGGCTGGAATAAGGATATCGCAATCGATCTCCAGTCCATCGGCGCGATTCTTCAGATTTGTCGCGCCGGGATAATCGAGGATCGAACCGTTTTCTTTCCGGTGCCGCATGAGATCCTGGATCTCGATGCCGCTCGCCTTGTGGATCGAGCCCTCGTATTCTGCGATACCGACGATCACGCCGCCGCCCGTCTGGCAGAAAAGCGCCGCATGATAACCGACATTTCCGAGTCCCTGGACAACGATCCTTTTGCCTTCGATGCCGGCCGTGAGGCCAAGATCTTTCATGTCGGCGGCCCGGGCGCAGGCTTCGCGAAGAGCAAAAAATACACCGCGTCCTGTTGCCTCCAGACGTCCGCGAATTCCGCCCTGTGAAACCGATTTCCCGGTGACGCAGCCGAGCGCATCGAGCTCGCCCGGGTGAAACGCCGCATAAGTGTCAGCGATCCACGCCATTTCACGGGCACCCGTACCGTAGTCCGGAGCGGGCACGTCGATACCCGGTCCAATAAAGTTCTTTCGAACAAGTTCGTGCGTGTACCGGCGGGTAATATTTTCCAACTCGCCAACCGTATATTTTGACGGGTCGATGCGGATCGCTCCCTTGGCGCCGCCGAAAGGTACATCGACTACGGCGCATTTATAGGTCATCAATGCGGCCAATGCCGCGACCTCGTCTTCATTGGCGTCTTCCGAAAAACGTATGCCGCCCTTTGTCGGCAACTTGTGGTGGCTGTGTTCCGCACGCCATCCGTCGATGACCTCGAAGCCGCGCGTCGTGCGGACAGGGAAACGAAAATGATACATGCTGTTGCACGTCTTGATCTGCTTCAGCAGATCTTCGGGATGTCCGGTCAGAAGAGCCGCTCGGTCAAAATATGTCGAAACATTTAGAAGAAAACTGGCTTGTGAATGATCTTTTTTCATACGAAGAGAACTCATCGGTTTTAATCCTCAAAACAGGAAATAGAGCGCCGCGAGGAGCAAAAGCAAGAGAATCAGCCCTGCAATTCCTATCATCACAGCCTTTTTTCGATCTCTAGTGGAAATCAGAGGAGCATGGACCGGTCTGGTCGCCACCCCAGGAAAAATTGTCGTTTCGAGATTACCCACACCGCTCGTCTCGCCAAGTTCCGAATAAAGGATGCTTCGAAGAGCATCGCGCATCTCGGACATATTCTGAAATCGATTCTCGGGATCTTTGCTGATGGAGCGTTCAACGACCGCGATCAGTTCGGGAGAAACAGCCTCGATCGCTCGGCGCGCGGCGTTGATCGGCGTCGGATCGTCCTCGATTATTTGCTTGCGAACTTCCCGCTTTGTCTTACCGAGGAACGGATACTTTCCCGTCAACGAGAGGTAAAGGAGAACCCCGGTCGAGAAGACGTCGCCGCGATGATCGCTAGGTCTGCCAAGCGCCATCTCCGGCGGACTTGAGGAAGGCGTTCCCATAGGGAAGCCCTCCTGCGTTTCAAAAATATCCTCTTCGATATCCGCAAAGAAAGTTTCCCGAGATAATTGCTCGCTTTCGGCGCCTCCCTCTTCGATAAGCTTGGCCAACCCGAAATCCAAAAGTACAGCGCGTCCGCTGTCCTCGACGATCACGTTTCTCGGCTTGATGTCGCGGTGAATTATGCCTGCCGCGTGGGCGGCGGTCAACGCGTCCGTGACCTGGATCGCGATGCTCAGAGCGCTCGTCACTGCCAGCGGCCGCGCAAACGCGAGTTCAAACAGGTTCTTGCCGTCCACATGTTCCATCACCATGTATGTGTGATCAGCATCCTCGAACAGCTCGTAGACGGTGCATATGTTCGGGTGGTCAAGTGCAGATGCAAGGTGGGCTTCGTATTTGAAGCGGGCTAGCTTTTCGCGCCGGTCACTGCCCTGGAATGTGAATACCTTGACCGCGGCCGCTCTGTCATTTGATAGGTCCACGGCGCGGTAGACACGGCCCTGCCCACCCTTACCGATCATCTCAACTAGCTTGTAGCTGCCAATTTCTTTGTCTACCAGATCGGTCATAATCTCTTGGTCGATTGTTCCCGCATTCAAGCCGTTGAAGAAAGTGCCTTCTTCACATTAAACGAGAACCAACCGTCAATCAAAAATGATTGTCTGGCAGCAGCCGCAAATTGTCCGTGGTGATCGTCTTTTCGGAGGCTCGTCGGTCGCAAATTGGCGAATCCAGGAGCGACGAGAGCGCGCTCCAACCGGCGCGCTCGTGAGCAGCGTGCCGGTTTCGAATTAAATGGCTATCGGATTCCCGCCAAACCTAATTGCCTGGCGATCTATTTAGTTAATCCGCCGGGGATGCGTCGGAACTGCGACGAAACAGCATTACATATGCGCCGCCGAGGATAACTCCGAAGATGAGATGACCGACCAGGCTCGCCATCGCGATCATGCGCATCGGGGCCATCATCAGCGGTGCGAACATAGGCATGCCGAGCATCATCGGCATCAGGATCAATCCTCCCAGTATCCACCACACAAATCCATAGACCGCACCAAGCCCGATACCCGAGCCATAGCTCCCGGCTCGGCCACCTAACGCTCCGCCAAAGATCGCGCCGATCACCACACTATTGAACAGATGATAGAGCCAGCCGACGACCAGGCTTGTCGAGCCCACGACCATCGCAACCATGCCCATCATCGGCATCGAACCCCCTTCGGGTGTTGGAGCCGACATCATCGTCATCATCATCCCAAAGACCACACCGGCGATAATGCCGGCGACCACCCCTGCCACTATTCTTGATTTCATCTAATCCTCCTCTAATAGAAATTACCTCGGAATATCGGGTTCGTTGCCCACAAATATTGGTCCGCAAACCCAACCCGAAGATGCGAGGTAAAAATTCCCGCCGTGGATAGGGTTTCGTTGCTCAAAGCACATCGTTCATTCCAACCCACGGAGGCGCGTACTCCCTTTTATACAGAATGGGCGTTTCGATCGAGAATATTCCCGAAGGGAAAAAAGTTTCGATGTTCGGAATAAATTAGAATAAGAAGTAAATCGTATTATCAGAGATCGTAAATCTGGGTTCGTTAACGAATGCTTGGAATAAAGTGGCTCGAAAATAGAGAGGACAAATGGCGGCACTTCGAATCCGAAGCCATGCCGTTGCTTCCTGACCTTTTCCGGACAGCAATGTGGTTGGCGCGTAACCGCGACGAGGCGGAGGACCTCGTGCAGGAGACTATGTTCCAGGCGATGAGATCCTTTCACTCGTATCAGATGGGCACGAACTGCAAGGCATGGCTGACGCGAATCCTTTACGTGCAAAATGTCCGTCGGCTTCAAAAGGTGCTTAGATTGAAACTGGTCCAAGACGTGGACGATGAGATCGCGCACACCATTCCCTTTGAACCTCAGATACCACAGGAGATCGCCGACGAAGAGGTCATTGCGGCGATCGGGCGTCTCCCCGAAATTTACCGGATTGTATTGGTTTTAGCCGATGTGGAAGAACTCTCTTACAAGGAGATCTCGTCGATAATGGATATTCCGATGGGAACTGTTATGTCTCGGCTATCGCGTGGCCGTCGCGTGTTGAGGATCGAACTGGCGGATTACGCGAGCCGACATGGATTTGGAGATCAGGAAAGGGCTGGGGCCCGATAGAGAGGTAGATGTAATGAAGTGCCGGGAATTTCGAGAAATTTCAGAATCGTACCTGAGTGACGAGCTTTTGGTGGAAACCCATCATCAGGTAAATCATCACCTCGAACACTGTTCGGATTGCCGAACAGACTTTGCATCGCGTCGTGCGCTGCGCAGACGCGTGTCGTCGGCTGCCGTGAACGCCGCCGAGTTTCGGATCGATCCTTCTTTCGCTACGGGATTGAAAAATCGTCTGAGGGAAGATGCACTTGGTGCCGGCCTCTGGACAAAATTATCGACAAGCCGCCGAGTGCTGATCCCGATTGTTGCATCTCTACTGATCGCCTTCGGATTTGGCTCGTATTATCTGAGCAGCCTAGGGTTCGGCGGGCCGAACGGGAACGACCCGCTTTCAAATGGCGTAGCTGAGCTGGTGCACTTTGCTTCAGGAAACCACAAGGACTGCGCACTGGAAAAGCTCGCCAGGTGGGAACGCATGTCGGAGACGGACTATCCCGAAAAGGCAGTTTATAGTGACAAGATACTCGCTCCGCTAAAAGAAAAATATTCCGATTCGATGGAGATGTTGAGCGTCCACGACTGTGAATTCCGGGGAAAGGAATTTACCCACGTCGTTGTCAGGAACGGCCGCAACATAGTGTCAGTTTTTTTCGACAAGACTGATGTCGTCGCGGAATCCCGAGACGGCGTACCTGGCCCGATCACCAGCGAGTTCGAAGATGGATTGCAGGTCGCAAGCTTTGCTCAGGATAGGCGGGCCGTGTTCGTTGTATCTGATCTTTCCGAAACTGAAAATCTAAACATGGCCCGGGTACTATCACATTCATTCCGCCAAACATCGTGAGGTTATGCGGAACGAGACAAGACGCTCCTCGCGCCTCCGTCAGATGCGTGCCTTGACTTCAGCGTGGGTCTCATTGGTCCTGAGAAAATGAATTAATCTGTATGAAGATGTTGTCCGCCGTGATCGGCATCCCGTCGTAGTTTAGGACCGAAACAAGCTTTGATGCGTCGACTCCTAATTCGATCATCATCAGGCTGCGAAACTGCGCATCGCGGTTTTGTTCGATGACGAAGACGCGGTCGTGTGAGTCGATGAAATCACGAAACGACTTTCCAAAAGGGAATCCACGGGCTCGCATCGCGTCGAGTCGGATTCCCTCATCGGCTAATAGCTCCAATGCCTCGATCGCTGCGTATGTGGAGGTTCCGAAAAAAATGACGGCGTCATTTTTTAGTGATGAGGGACGAGTGACGAGTGACGAGTCAGAGGTCGGCCCCTCTCCCTTTCTCCCTTTCTCCCCTTCTCCGTGTCGCCCCGTCCCCGCGTCGCCATAAAATTCCGGCTGCGGCACCAGCTCCTTCGCCGTGTCCCACTTGCGGGCGAGGCGGTCCATGTTGCGACGATAGACGTCGCCGTCCTCGGTGTAGACTGCGTACTCGTCACGCGATGAGCCGCGTGTGACATATGCCCCGCGCGTCGGATGAACGCCGGGAACTGTGCGGTACGGAATACCGTCGTCGTCGATGTCAAGATAGCGGCCAAATTTACCGCGAAACTGTTCAATGGCGCTGCCCGCGAACGCGTCGCCGTCGGTTTCGTTCTCCATCCCCTCGACGATATCAGCCAGTGCCGCACCGCCGAGGCGTTCAAGATGTCTGGCTGTAAGGACCTTGCCGCGGTCAAATTTACGGGCGTCATCCCAAACAAGAGGCTCGGTGATGTGATCGTTCATCCCGAGATCGAGATCCGTCATGACGATGACCGGCGTCTGAAGACGCTCGGTCAGATCGAAGGCGTCGGCCGTCATCTCGAAACATTCCTTCGGCGAGGCTGGGAACAACAGCGGATGTTTTGTATCGCCGTGCGACGCATACGCCGCGAGCAAAATGTCGGATTGCTGTGTCCGCGTCGGCATGCCGGTGGATGGGCCGGTTCGTTGTACGTCTATTAGCACCGTCGGCACCTCGGCAAAATAGCCGAGGCCGAGGAACTCGTTCATCAGAGAGATGCCCGGGCCGCTCGTCGCGGTGAACGCACGTGCGCCGTTCCAGCACGCGCCCATTACCATTCCGATCGCCGCGAGTTCGTCCTCGGCCTGCACGATCGCGTAGTTGTTCATACCCGTCTCGGCGTCGACGCGGTACTTAGCGGCATACTTGGCAAACGCATCGACGACCGATGTTGAAGGTGTGATCGGATACCACGCGGCGACGGTTGCTCCGGCATAGATCGCACCGAGTGCGCACGCCGAATTGCCGCTGTAAAGAACTTTATCGCCGAGCAGGTCGCGGCGTTCGACGCGTATGTCTAACGGACATTCGAAATTCTCCCGCGTGTATTTCACCCCGATGTTGAGCGCCCGGATGTTAGGCTCGATCAATTTTTCCTTACCGCGGAACTGTTCGCCGACGAGCTGCTCGAGCATTTCAAACTCGATCCCGAACAGAGCGACAAGGGCTCCGATATAGACGATGTTCTTGAAAAGCTGGCGCTGGCGTGCGTCGGTAAACTCTGCATTGCAGAGAGTCATCAGCGGGATGCCGATATGGGTGATGTCGGTCCGATCGTAACCGGGTGCGAGGGGCTTCGAGGAGTCGTAAAGAAAATAGCCGCCCTCGCGAACATCGGCGTAATCCTTTTTCATCGACTGCGGATTGACCGCGATCATCAGATCGACGCCCTCGCGGCGGCCGAGATGTCCGCCTTCCGAAATACGCACCTCGTACCACGTCGGCAGCCCCTGGATATTCGACGGAAAGATATTCTTCGGCGTCACCGGCACGCCCATGCGAAACACTGCCTTTGTAAACAGTGCGTTGGCCGATGCCGAACCGGTACCGTTCACATTCGCAAAGCGGACTACAAAGTCGTTGATCTTCATAAACAAGTCATAACAGGGATGATCGATACGTTCGACGGGCTATTATAAGAGAAGTCTCAGGGAATAAAAAGAGTTCGATCGTGCATCGTCTATAATAGACACATGCATGAGATCGAGACCGCGGTCCGCGAGAGATACGGAGCGGCCGCGAAATTAAAAGAAGAGGCGCTTTGCTGCCCGGTAGAATATGACCCGAAGTTTTTGAAGATCCTGCCCGACGAGATCATCGAGCGGGACTACGGGTGTGGTGACCCGTCACAGTTTGTAAGGCCCGGGGATACCGTGCTCGATCTCGGCTCGGGTGGCGGGAAGATCTGCTATATCGCATCGCAGATCGTAGGCGAAAAGGGAAGGGTGATCGGCGTGGACACGAACACTGAGATGCTCGCGCTCGCAAATAAATATCGTGATGCGCTGGCGGATACGATCGGTTATGCCAATGTAGAATTTCGGTACGGACGGATCCAGGACCTCAGGCTAGATCTAAAACTTGTCGAAGAATATTTGTCGCGCACACCGCTGCAGACGACCGCGGACCTTTTCGACTACGAAGCGTTTATCGACAAGTCAAAAAGTGAACGGCCGCTCGTCGCCGACGCATCCGTGGATGTGATCCTGTCGAATTGTGTTCTTAATCTGGTAAAGCCGGCGGACAAAGAGCAGATGTTCGCCGAGATGTTCCGCGTGCTCAAGCGTGGCGGCCGCGTTGCGATCTCGGATATCGTATCTGATGAGGACGTCCCCGAGCATCTCCAGAACGATCCGGATCTTTGGTCCGGCTGCATATCGGGTGCGTTCAGAGAAGACGCGTTCATCGAGGCGTTTGAGCGGGCCGGCTTTTACGGGATGCAGATCGTCAAGCGCGACGAAAATCCGTGGCGGGTTGTCGAGGGGATCGAGTTTCGATCGGTGACCATCGTCGCCTATAAGGGCAAGCAGGGCGAATGCAGGGAAGGGAATCAGGCGATCATCTACAATGGCCCGTGGAAGAAGGTGATCGACGACGACGGACACGTCCTCGAACGCGGAGCGCGAATGGCGGTTTGCGAAAAGACGTTTGAGATCTACACGCGCGAACCGTACGCGAACGACATTATTGGTATCGAGCCGCGTGAACCGATTTCCGCGGAAGACGCAATTGAATTTGACTGCCGCCGCAACGCGAAACGTCATCCGCGCGAGACCAAGGGCATGGACTACACTGTGACCGATCTTTCGGGTGCCGCCTCGTGCGACCCGGACACGGGCTGCTGCTGATACACACGTATGCACTACTACAACGAAGACGACCTCGAGCGCTTTGGCGACATCGGAAAATACCAGCCCCACTTGTTCGAAAAATTCATGGCGTGGTACCAGGCCTGTCAGGAAGAAGGAGCGCTCTCTCGGCGGGAAAAGGCGTTGATCGGGCTCGCCGTCGCTGTCACGGTCCAGTGTCCGTACTGCATCGAGGCGTTTACGAATTCGAGTCTCGAGAACGGATCGAATATGGAGCAGATGACCGAGGCGATGCATCTTGCATCTGCGATCCGCGGCGGTGCGAGCTTGATCCATGGAATTCAGTCGCACAACGCACACGACAAGGTCTCGATGTAAATGACGCCTGCTACGATTCAAATAACACGCGAACGCACAAGACCCATCGCGCCGTCTCCGAGGTCGTTTGCCGATCACCTCGACACCGGCGTCCTTCGCTCGACCGAGATCAGCACACTGCAGATCAATGTCGGGAAATTGTGCAATCAGGCGTGCAAGCACTGTCATGTCGATGCGTCCCCGACGCGGACCGAGATCATGGGACGCGAGGTCGTCGACGCATGTTTGCAGGTATTGGAAAAACACCGGATCCCGACGCTCGACGTCACGGGCGGAGCACCGGAGCTGATCCCGGATTTTCGATATCTCGTCAATGCGGCTCGGCGGATCGGGGCGAAGGTCATCGTTCGACACAACCTGACGGTCATGCACGAACCGGGTCACGAAGATCTTCCGGAGTTTTTTGCACGCAACGAGGTGGCTCTTGTTTCGAGTCTCCCGTATTTTCTCGCGCAGCAGACCGACGCGCAGCGCGGTCGCGGTGTATTCGACAAGTCGATCACGGCTCTTCGACGGTTGAATGATGTCGGTTACGGTCGTCAGGAACATCTGACGCTGGACCTTGTGTACAATCCCGTCGGAGCTTTTCTCCCGCCGCCGCAAGCTGCGATCGAAGCCGATTTCAAACATGAGCTGAGAGCTCGATACGCGATCGTCTTCGATAACCTATACACGATCACGAACATGCCGATCGCCCGATTTGACGAATGGCTTCACCGCTCCGGCAACGCCGAGTCTTACATGCGGAAGCTTGTCGCGGCCTTTAACCCGGCGACGGTTTCGGGATTGATGTGCCGGAATCTGATCAGTGTCGACTGGAACGGAAAGTTATACGATTGCGATTTCAATCAGATGCTCGATCTGCCCGTCGAAAGCGGCAGGCCGCAGACGATCTTCGATTTTGAGATGTCGGCGCTCGAGAATAGACAAGTGACGATCGCCGAGCATTGTTTCGGCTGCACGGGTGGTGCAGGTTCGTCGTGCGGCGGTGCGGTTGCGGGAGCGTAGAATGGGCATCGCGAAACTAATAAAGGCATTATCGGTTCCTACAGCTATTGGTGCTCTTGCGGTGCTGGTCGTGATGGAGAGACGACGTCCGCTGCGAAAGCCTGTGGAGTCGACAACTACGCGCACCGGCAGAAATCTCGCTATCGCAGGCTTGGCTGCGTGCTCACTTTATTTGGTTGAAAAGCCGGTAACGGATCGGTTGACGAGATGGGTCAAGAAACATCGGGTCGGAATTTTGAATCTCGCGCCACTGCCGCAATGGCTTGAAACCGCGGCTGCGGTCGTCTTGCTTGATTACACGCTTTACATCTGGCACGTCCTGACGCATAAGGTCTCTTTTCTTTGGCGATTTCACGTGGTCCATCACGCGGACCGCGATCTCGACGCATCGACAGCTCTCCGGTTTCACTTTGGCGAGTTATTGATTTCGATCGCGTGGAGATCGGCGCAGATCGTTGTCATCGGAGTTTCAACGTCGTCGTTCAAAGCCTGGCAGGCTTTCCTTCTACCATCGGTGCTTTTCCACCATTCCAATCTCAGGCTGCCGCTCGATGTCGAGAAAAAGCTGAGCCGCTTGATCATGACGCCGCGGCTGCACGGCATCCATCATTCCACTGAACTTTTGGAAACAGACTCGAATTGGTCGAGCGGGCTCACGGTCTGGGACCGTTTGCACGGCACGATGCGGACCGACGTTCCGCAAGGTTCGATCGTGATCGGAGCTCCCGGTGACAAAAATCGAGTTGATGTCGGTCTGCCGGCAATGCTCGCCCTTCCATTTAATTCAAGTTCAACGCGATCTTCCGATAATTGAACAAGCAGGAGATATTTTGGTGCCCACGGTATCGATCATAATTCCGACGTTCAATGAAGAGCGTAGCTTGTACTCGACAATCGCGGCGCTGCGGCTGTGTTGTCCCGACGCGGAAATTATCGTCGCGGATGGAGAGAGTTCGGATGGAACCGCAGATGTCGCGTTGAAGCAAGGCTCTCGGGTCGTGCGTTCAAAAAAAGGACGAGGAGCTCAGCTTCGAGTCGGAGCAGAAGCTGCGGCGGGCGATGTGCTCTGGTTCGTTCACGCTGATACGATTCCCGACACCGACGCTCTCGAGCAGATTACGAATGCTCTGCTTGACGCATCTGTCGTAGGCGGAAATTTTACGGTGGTCTTCGACGGTACGTCCCGGCCAGCACGCTTTATGAGTTGGCTTTACCCGAAGCTTGCTCGGCTCGGTCTTGCGTATGGCGACTCGGGCATCTTTGTCCGTCGCGGAGTTTACGAAAGGGTGGAAGGATTCAAACCGCTCCCTCTTTTCGAAGATCTCGATCTGCTCTACCGCATCCGCCGCGAGGGAAAATTCAAAACGCTGGATGCGAAAGTGGTCACATCATCGCGAAGGTTCGAGGGGCGCAGCTTTCCGATGATGTTTGCTCGCTGGTCCTTTCTTCAGGTGCTCTTCTGGTGCGGTGTGCGTCCTGACCGTCTCGTCAAACTCTATCAACCTGTACGGTCCGCCCGACGGCTCGGTTAACTCGCGTCCAAAGGAAGGAGATTTTCTCCGAGCCACGCGTGCATGTTCGGGCACCGGGATTTGAGTGAGCCGTCGGTCGCGAACTCTTTTCGCAAGCGGATAAGGTCCGGCGGATTATCGACATCGTACCAACGTTGAAGCTCGCCTATACGTGTTAGCCCGAGCGTTTGAGCTCGGGCTAATGTATCTCGATAGACGTGCTCGGAACTCCAACGGATATCATCGAAGATTCCCGGCGTCGGCCGGCGCAGCGCGATCAAATAGTATCCGCCATCCTCGGTACCGCCGAGAACGACGTCCGTATCGGGTTCGCGGAATGCCGCCATCGCATCGATGAGAAACTCGTACGGCAGCGTCGGGCTATCGGTGCCGATTACGACGATCGGACTAAATTCCAGATGCGCGGCTTCGGACACCGCACCGTCCAGCCGTTCGCCAAGGCCTGCTCCATCCTGTGGGATCAGTGTGATGTCAGCTCCTACAATTTGTGCGATCTCGTTCCGCCCGTCGGGCGGATAGAACGCGACGATCACGTCAGCGCAAATACTCGTCGCCATTCGCACCGTGTCTTTCAAAAACGCTTCAGCAAGACTCGAGCATTGTTCGCCTGTCAGGAACGGCTGGAGCCGAGTCTTCACGACACCTATCCGCGGCACCTTTGCCATCACGATGATGACCGGACGAAAATGCGGCAGCGGATCGGGGTCGACCGCGCGTGGGGTTCGATTCACCGCCATATACGCAGGTATCGCGCGAACCATTTCCGCACGAACGGCGAGCTTAGAGTCTCAAGCGTCGATTCGGTACCGATCGCCTGCGTGATCTTGGCGAGCGTCGGATAGACGCGAATGATCCGGTTAAGATCGGCGACCTTGAGGTTTTGCTTTACGGCCCAAACAAATTCGTGGATCAACTCGCCGGCGCTTTTACCGACGATCGTCGCGCCGGCGATCCTGCCGTCGACCGAGACGACCTTTGCAAATCCACCGGTCGCACTTTCGGCCTGAGCGCGATCATTCTCGCTGAACCGGACCGTATAAGTTTTCACTTTATCGCCAAACTGTTCACGGGCTTCGGCTTCGATAACGCCGACGCGGCCAACCTCAGGATCGGTAAAGGTCGCCCACGGTACGACGCGAAAATCTGTTTTCTTCTTGAACGGCCACGGAACGAATGCATTCTGAATTACGATCTGGGCCTCGTGATCGGCCATGTGCGTAAACTGGAAGTGTCCGGTCACGTCACCCGCGGCGAAGATGTGCTTCTGTGATGTCTGAAGATAATCATTGGTCGTGATCTTCTTTTCATCGAACTCGACGCCCGCTTTCTCCAGTTCGAGCCCGTCAAGATTTGGCCGGCGTCCGACTGCCGCGAGTATCTCGTCGCACTCGATTTCCTCTTTCTTACCATCGGCTTCTACTGTGACGATCTTTGTGCCGGCATCGGATGTGCGGGCCTCGATCGCCTTTGTCCCGGTATGGATCACGAGCCCTTCGTCGGATAAGACATCCTCGATCAACGCCGAAACTTCTACGTCCTCTTTGCTGAGAATTCGGTCGCCCATCTCGATGATCGTGACTCTCGAACCGAGACGCGCAAATGCCTGCCCAAGTTCGATACCGATCGGACCGCCGCCAAGAACGACGAGGCGCTTTGGCAAATCGGTTAGCTGGAAAACTTCTTCGTTCGTGATGAAGCCGGTCTCTTTTAGTCCTTTGATCGGAGGAACGAATGGCCGCGAACCTGTCGAAATACAAAATCGCTTTGCCTTCATCGTTCGCGTCTCGCCATCGGCATTGAGCGTTACTTTCAGCTCAGCCGAATTGAAAAATTGTGGCGATCCAAAGATGACCTCAACGCCCATCTTTTCGAAAACCTCGGGCGCGTCATGACGTTCGATCACCTCGATCACGTCCTGTACGCGTTTTGTTATCGATGAGAATGAGTCTCCGGCGAATCGCGGTACGAGAGCTTCGAATCCGAAAGCGTTCGCGTTTCGGATCTGATGGGCGAACTTTGCAGACTTGATCAAGGTCTTCGAGGGCACGCATCCTGTGTAGAGACAATCCCCGCCGAGACGGTTCTTTTCGATGAGGGCGACGCGCGCTCCAAGGATCGCGGCACCGCCGGCGGCGACAAGGCCCGCCGATCCTCCTCCGATAACGATCAGGTCGTAGATCTCAGGCATCGACGTTCTCCGAGCTTGGTTCGGCGATCCGACGCCGTATCTTCGCAATAGTTGAATAGGCACCAACGGCGAGAAGCACGACCACGACGCCGTACACCCACCACGGTACGTTCTTGCCGGCGAAAATCAAATATATGTACGCCGAAACAAAAAAGAACATTGCCGTTAGTGCAGGAGCAACGATCGACTTGCCTTTCCGGTAATTTCGGATCAACCAGCCGATCGATAGAGAGAAGAATGGGATCGCCCCGACATAGATCGCTCCGAAAATAAGCGGATTCACCCCGTATTCCGCCCCGAGGCTAAAGAACCAGTCCTGAATCGCTTGAAAGTTCATAACGTTCCATGTGCGGTAAGACCGATATTATTTCATAGATGCTGCGTCGGCGCCGAAAAGTGAACTTGCGATATCTGACATGTCACACCGCCGAAGCCGGGATCTTGCCCCTGGAATAGACGCACTGTAAATGATGATCACGCACCGGAGGCAGATCCTACTTGAACTCCATCGTCCCGTCTTCGATCCGCCCGTAACGCAGCATCGAAAGATCCTTGATGTAGTTTTGGTGAAGACGCCAGGGCGTTTTCGAACCCTGGCTCGGCAATGTGTGAAGGGCCCGCTCGACGTAACCCGAGGTGAAGTCCAACACACGCTCCGGCTTTACCGACGGATCGGTCAGCCGCGGTGTGCACTGTGCAAAGCCGTGGCGGTCCATGTGATTCAATATTCGGCAGACATACTCCGCGGTGAGGTCGCACTTCAATGTCCACGATGCATTCGTGTAGCCAAAGGCCGATGCGAGATTGGGCACGTCGCTGTACATCATTCCCTTGTAAGCCATCGTCTTCGACATATCCACGGGCGAACCATCGACGATCAGCTGTAGCCCCGCCATCAATTTCAGATTGAGGCCCGTCGCGGTGACGATGATATTCGCGTCGAGCCGCGCACCTGATTTTAGGAGCAAACCCGTCTCGGTAAAGCTCTCGATCTCGTCCGTCACCATCGATGAACGCCCTTCGCGGATCACCCGAAACAAATTCGAATCCGGCACGAGGCACAAACGCTGGTCCCAGGGATTGTAAGGTGGTGTGAAATGTTTCGCTTCGTACGCGTCGCCGAGCTCGCGCCGCGCACCTTTGGCGATGAAACGCTTCATCGTCTCGGGACGCTTCCGTGACAAGACGTAGAAAAACATCTGCAGCATTACGTTCTTCCAACGGGTCAGTGCGTACGCGGTGCGGTCGGGAAGTTGTCGGCGGAGAAAATTCGCTACGCGGTCTTCGGCCGGCAGCGTCATGATGTACGTCGGCGACCGTTGAAGCATCGTGACATGGTCAGCTATCTCGGCCATCGCGGGTACGAGCGTGACGGCGGTGGCGCCGCTGCCGATCACGATGATGCGTTTGTTTACATAGTCGAGATCTTCGGGCCACTTCTGCGGGTGAACGATCTGCCCTAGGAATTTCTCGACGCCGGGCCACTCGGGCGTGTAGCCGTTCTCGTAATCGTAATAGCCGGTGCAGGTGTAAAGAAAGCTGCAGGTAAATTCCGTGACACCGATCGCTGTTTCCGCTTCGACGGTCCAGAGAGCGTCATTTGACGACCACGAAGCTTTCTTTACCCGATGGCCGTAGCGGATCTCTTTGTCGACGCCAAACTCCGCTGCGGTGTCGCGGATGTAATTCAGAATAGACGGTCCGTCGGCGATCGCCTTCGCATCCCGCCATGGCCGAAACCTGTAGCCAAGCGTGTACATGTCCGAGTCGGAACGGACGCCGGGATATCGAAACAAGTCCCACGTCCCGCCCATCGACTCGCGACCCTCGAGGATCGCGAAACTTTTCTGCGGGCATGCCATGCTGAGCTGACAGGCCGCTCCGATACCGGAGAGGCCAGCTCCAACAATTACGACGTCGATGTGTTCCATGCTCTACGTAGGATTAACCGAAAGTGCCCTTGGAACCAAGCGCGGGAGCCGATTACCCCCTACATGCATCTGTCCGTGCGAGCTTTCGTGACCTGAATGGATGACCGGCGATGTCGCTCGGCGTGCGGATGCTGATGCATTTCGGAACAATTCAGAAAAATTAAAGACGAGTTTGTCGATGCCTTTCTAAGATGGCCGCGGACCAAACTCGAAATGTGGTAGCAGCCGCGTAGCGGCCGCACGCATTTAGCCGTGGCCCTTTAGGCCACGGTCACATTGCCGCCTCAGCGGTAGATGAACGGAATCTACGACGATGGCAAACACGTATTCCCAACTCTTCTACCACATCGTCTTTAGTACGAAAGAGCGGCGTAACTTTATTTACCAAGAGATCGAAGAACGTGTTTGGAACTATATCGGCGGAATCGCACGGAAACACGACGTAACCTCTTTAAGAGTTGGAGGCATCGAGAATCACGTTCACGGACTTGTTATGGCGAAGCCGGTCGTTCCGCCGTGCAAGATCCCAATGTGGCTAAAAGGTGGCTCTTCCAAGTGGATTCACGACGAATTCTCGAACCTGAGCTATTTCGGCTGGCAGGACGGCTACGGGATATTCTCCGTAAGTAAATCACAAGTTCCGGACGTAATTCGATACATCGAGAACCAGCGGGAGCATCACAATGGCGAGACCTTCGAAGAGGAATATATCTCGCTGCTCAGGCTGCATGGCATCGAGTACGACCTGCAATATGTTTTCGATTGATTTCACCTACCGCTGACGCGGCAGGAACGGGGTCGTCGGAAAACCGTGGCCTTAAGGCCACGGCTAAATGCATGCGGTCGCTACGCGACGACCTTGCCTCGCCCACCTTGCCTCGACCCGACCGCGTCGCCTCGACCCTCGATCCGGCGAGCTGACCGCGTAGCGGGCAGACGCCTTTAGCCGTGGCCTTCAGGCCACGGTTGGAGGATGCAAGTAATTCTTGCCGCGTTAGCGGCAATTGAACCAACTACCGCTGATGCGGCAGGAACGGGTCGTCGGAAGCCGTGGCCTTAAGGCCACGGCTAAATGCATGTGGTCGCTCCGCGACAATCGCTAAGATCACCGTACTGTTGACGTTCGTCTTATCCTGTTCAACTCGTTCTCGATCTTTTTCCCTGCCATATCGATTCTTTGCATCTCGGCATCAATCAGCGGGTAGTTTAGGAGCTCGGGATTCTTCTCTACGTAGTTATCGGCTAAGTAAGCCAGCATGATCTCCCGCCGCGCGTAATCGTTTTCGCCAATGAGCCGATAGAACTCGCGCGTTAGGGGATTATCACGCCCCAATTCGTAACGTTGTCTAAAGTGTTCGATCTGAAACCTAGAAAGCCGGAGGAAAATCAGAATGATGAACGCCTCGTGATCGCGCGAGTTCGACTTTGATGCCTTTGCTATTATCTCGGAAATCCGGTCATTGGGGATTGGCGGTGACGGAATAACCTCTCGTCCCGATTTTGGTTCATACGCCTCCGCGTACTTCTTAAGCGTCGCTAAATCATTCGAACTAAGTGGGGAAACCTCAGACTCGGTTGGCGACGGCGTTGGAACGGTAACAGGGTTATTAGATTGAGCGCCAACGAGGCTTTCAGATGAAAAGAAAGAACAACTTACCGATGCCGCAATCGCAATAGCGAAACTAACAACGATACTTGTCGAAACTAACTTCTCCATCAAATCCTTACTTACCCCCCACCATTTCCATTACACCCGTACTTGACCTCGCCGGCCTTCGTCACGTCGTACCAGAATTTTTGCATGTCCCAGGCGGCGGTCGGGCAGCGTTCGGCGCAGAGGCCGCAATGGAGGCACACGTCTTCGTCCTTGACCATGATCCGTTTGGTTTGGATAAGCGGCTCAGAGACGTAGAGGTCCTGTGTGAGAGTGAGGGCGGGAACTTTTGTTCGCGAGCGAAGATCTTCTTCGTCGCCGTTCGCGGTGAAGGTGATGCAGGCTGTCGGGCAGATGTCGACGCAGGCGTCGCACTCGATGCATTTCGGTGCGTCGAAGACGGTCTGAACATCGCAGTTCAAGCACCGTTCCGCTTCCTTGAATCCGGCGAGCCGGTCGAATCCCATCTCGACTTCCTGTTTTCGATTGACGAGCGTCTTTGTTTTCGGCGCCTGCGGGACGACGAGTCGGTCGTATTCGTCGATCTCGCTGTCGTATGCCCATTCGTGGATACCCATCTTTTGCGAGACGAGATTGACCATCGGGTGAAGTCGCTCGGTCAGCAGATTCTTTTTGTTGCAAAGCAGATCTATCGAGACGGCCGCCTGGTGTCCGTGAGCGACGGCGGTGATGACATTCTCGGGACCGAACGCCGCGTCGCCGCCGAAGAAAACTTTCGGATGCGTCGATTGAAATGTCGTCTTGTCGACGATCGGCATCTCCCACTTGTCGAAATCGAGACCGATGTTGCGCTCGATCCAGGGGAACGAGTTTTCCTGACCAATTGCGACGAGAACATCGTCGGCGGGGAAGAACACGTCGGGCTCGCCGGTCGGGACGAGCGAACGTTTGCCGGCGGCGTCGTACTTCGCTTCTACCTTTTCGAACATGACGCCCTTGAGACGGCCCTTAGGCGTCGAACTCCCACCGGGTGACCCGGTCGCTACCGCTCGCGGTTCTGACAGATCCGTCCCGGCGTCGTTATCTTCGTCGTATTCGATCACGAATGACTTCGGTACGTGGTTGTCGATGATCGGGATGTCCTCGTGCTGTGCGTCTTCTTTTTCCCACGGCGATGCCTTCATCTCGGCGAACGGCGAGCGGACGATGACCTTGACGTCTTCGCCGCCGACACGGCGCGCGGTGCGGCAGCAGTCCATCGCGGTGTTGCCGCCGCCGAGCACGATGACGTTCTTGCCGATCTTGCTCGTGTGTTCGAATGCGACGCTGCCGAGCCAGTTAATGCCGATGTGAATGTTCGCCGCGCCTTCTTCACGGCCGGGGATCTTCAGTTCGCGTCCGCGCGGTGCGCCCGTGCCGACAAACACGGCGTCGTAATCCTGCTCTAGGACTTCTTTCAGCGACGAGACGTAATGTTTGAAGTGTGTGTGAATGCCGAGGTCGAGAATGTAGTTTACCTCTTCGTCGAGCACCGTTTCGGGCAGACGAAACGCGGGGATCTGGCTGAGCATAAACCCGCCGCCCTTGTACTGTTCGTCGAACAGATGGATCTCGTAGCCGAGCGGTGCCAGATCGCGTGCGACCGTCAGGGAAGCAGGACCGGCGCCGATCAGCGCCACCTTTTTTCCGTTCGGCTTGAACGGCGCCTGCGGCATCAAATGTTTGACATCGTCTTTATTATCCGCGGCAACGCGCTTCAGACGACAGATCGCAACCGGCTCTTCGTCAATGCGGCCGCGCCGGCATGCCGGTTCGCACGGGCGATCGCATGTACGCCCGAGGATTCCGGGAAATACATTCGAGTCCCAGTTGATCATGTACGCCTCGGTGTACTTTCCCTCGGCGATGAGGCGAATGTACTCCGGCACCGGTGTGTGGGCCGGACATGCGTACTGGCAATCCACCACCTTATGAAAATATTCGGGATCGTTAATGTTTGTCGGTTTCACCAGGGTCTCCGTCTTTGATCAGGCGCTAAGTCGCGCAAAATGTTCATCAAAAATAATACTTTCGCGCGGTAACTTCAATTTACAAACGATAAGCGGGAGGATTACGGGCGAAAGGAATAGGTGATCACGCCGGCGATCTTCACCGGCTTGCCGCCGAGTAAAGTTGGCTTGAACTTGGCCTCGCATGCCGCGTCCCGCGCCGCGAATCGCAGTAGGGGATGGCCACTAACGGGCGCGGCAGAGAATACGTCACCATTCTCGTCGATCAGCAATTCGATAGAAACACCGCCGGTCGCTCGGAGTGCCCGTGCGGCGGCCGGGTAGGGAGGCTTAGGGAGACTGATACCGTTAGTTTTTAGAAAGCCGTATCCGTCGGCACCGTTGCCGCCCGCGGCACTGAAACGTAGGACCTTTTCATCGTCGTCTGCCGAGCGAACGGGAATATCAAAACGCACCCATCCAACCTCGGCAAATCGTCCGTCTTTTCTCGCCGGCTCAAACTTAGCATTCTTTGCTGCGTCGCGAGCCGCCTCTCGCAAGGCGATAACGTCCGCCCGCGTAACCTGCTGGCATACAGATCCAGGTCCGTACGCACCGGCGACGCTTGCGACATTTCCTTCCCGATCGACCTTAACGGAAACGCGCACTTCACCGCTGATGCCGCTTTTCACGGCCGCTTCCGGTATCGAAATTGGCGGTGTCTGTTTGATATCTGCCATGGAGTTAAAGGTCGATTGGGCCGGGGCGAATTGCGCGGTGGTCGCGGACAAAAGCATCAGGCATGTGAATGAGACTGTGATTTTCATATATCAAGCTTCTCGCGTCGGACGCGGACTCAAAATCCTATTCCTCCGTGATCTTCGCCACATCAAGAACATCAAAACCAGAAGTATGATAGATGGAATCAGCCCCGCGACCAACCCTTTCACAAAAATGAAGTTCGCCTGCATCGTGTCGATGTCGTGTCGGTGGTTCCAGATCTCGACTATCTTGCCATCGCGAATGCGCATGACGTTTATGATCGGGATGTGCTGCTCGCTGCCGCCGAGCAGCTTCATCCACCAGACGTTCGGTTTGAAATACCACTGCCAGCGCGTCGCGACCAGATCGCCCTCGGCGATCTGGTAATCGATCGTACCGGTCATCGATCCGCGGTCCCAAAAGAACTGGGCGATCTTCTTCTGCTCGTCCGCCGGCTCCATCGAGTTCTTGCGATCTCCGATGTCGTGGGCGATGTAGGTCGGCGCGAAGCTTTCATCGACCGCCGCAGGATTGTTTTTGAACCATACTTCTTCGTAGAAGCGACGTGCGAGAGCTTTGTTTTGTTCCTCGATCTCGCCCGAGAAAGCAAAGGAGGGTAACAACAGCAGCAGGCAGAGTAGTCCGAGTTTCATAGTATCTCTCCCTATTAGATGGTGGAACGAATGTTAGCGGCGACGACCTAAGTTTCCAAGCTTAGAACAAGCTGCTAAGGAACATAGTTGTACGTGATAATCCCGGTAACTTTAACCGGCTTGCCTTCTATGATCGTGGGTGAAAACTTAGATTCGCAAGCGGCTTCACGAGCGCTCTTTACTAGAAATGGATGCCCGCTCATTCCCCCTGCGTTCGCAATGTTCCCCCTTTCATCTATCAAAACCTGAATCGTCACCACGCCCCGAATGCCCGCGTACCGAGGTTTCGTTAAGCGAATCGCTTTTCCATTGACCACTCCGGCTTTGACGACGATCAGCTTTCCCGCGGCGGCAGCCTTTTCAGCCTCTTCGATCGCTACCGCACGCTTATACGCTTCGCCGATAGCAAAGTCCAGCCTTACATCCACGTCATACGGTTTTCCGTTCTTTGTCGCAGGTGCGAAGACTATCGACATGAGATGTTTTTTCACTGCGTCACGTACCGATTCGATCTCGGACCATGGTGAGGTGTTGCATGGCCACGCGGGACCGCCATGAAGAGTTACCGTTTTCACCTTACCAGTCTTGTCTATCGAGAGGGATACGTTGAATACACCGTCGATGCCGGCTGCAACGGCTTTTTCCGACAGAACAAATCCCGGCTGTGATAGAAGTCTAGGTTCCGTATCCTGCGCGTGTGTCTTGAGATCCAGTCCGAGGCACAGAACTATGGTCAGACACCCTACGAGCGCCACCAGACGACAGGACGCGAAATAAGTTTTCATGCTGTCGATTTTAACACGAGGGACAAGCTTCGAGTGATGTGCTACTTTAGGGTTTTCATCTTATGAAGCTTCGCTGGCGCTTCGGCATTGTCGCCGCTGTATTCCTTGCAATTTTTTGCCTCTACCCGCAGTTGAACATGTTCTATCTGCGCGGGTCGGAGTGGAACGGGCACTACGCATACAACGACATCGACGAAGTTGCTTATGCCTCTTACGTTCGTGCGTTGATCGACGGCCGTCCGCGGAAGAATGATCCTTATTCGGGTCGCGACGAATCGCCTTTGACGCCGCAGCCCGAATCACTTTTTTCCATCCAATTCGCCGCGCCATACTCGATCGCGATCCCTGCGCGGATCCTTGGTGTCGGAACGCCGTGGGCGATGACCTTGTCCGGAGCCGCCGCGGGCTTTCTGGCGGCGCTTGCTGCGTTTTGGCTGATCGCGCGGATCACCGGGAGCAGTTGGTTCGGAATGGCCGGTTCGCTTGTCGTATTCGCAGGCGGAGCCCTGGCCGCGGGCGAAGGTGCGATGCCCGAGATATTCTTCGATGGATTCTCTTATCCGTACTTTCCCGGATTTCGCCGATATATTCCGGCGATGGCAATGGCCGCAGTGTTCGGTTTGTTTGCGGTGGTCTGGCGCCTTGTTGAAGAACGGAAGTCAGAACCGGGAGCGGTAGCGACCGGGTCGCCCGTCAAGGCGATCGATCCATCACCGGGAAAACCGGTCGCTACCGGTTCCGCTCTCCAGCGCTATTTATTTCTCACCGCCGCGATCTTTCTCTTCGCCTACACCGTCTTCTCTTATTTCTACATCTGGACGACTGCGGCCGCCTGGCTCGGATGTCTTTTCGTTGTCTGGCTTGTATTTCGGCCGGAAAGTTTTGGGCGGGATATAAAGAACCTTATCGCCGTCGGGGTCGGCTGTGCACTCGCCGTCATTCCGTACGCCTGGCTGCTTTCGAAACGGTCCGAGACGATGGACGACGTCCAACTCTTGGTTTACACGCGGGTGCCGGACCTGTGGCGGATGCCCGAATATGTAAGCTTGATATGTCTGCTGTTGCTTGCTGTCGGCGTCACGAAAAGGATGATCGCTCCGGGCGACAGGTCGACTCTATTCGCACTCTCGCTGGCTCTTGTTCCTTTTATTATCTTCAATCAGCAGATCGTCACTGGACGTTCGCTGCAGCCGATCCATTATCAGGTGTTCATCGGGAATTATGTTGCGGCACTCGCTCTGATCGTGACCATCGGAGTTTTGCTTCGCCAATGGTTGAGTATAGAAAGTGCCCGGGCGAAACTAGCCTGCGCATCGCTTGCCATCGTCGCGATCCTCTGGGGATTTGTCGAGTGCCATTACACGGTGCGCGTCCTGGACGGTGCGAACGTCGAGCGCGATATTGCGCTGCCAGTCGCGAAACGACTCGAAGAGTTGTCACTAGAGGATGTCGATCCGTATCGCTCCACCGTGCTGGCGTACGACATGATCCAGTCGGACGATTTGCCGAGCATCGCGCCGCAGAACGTTCTGTGGTCGCGTCATCAGCATGTATTTGCCGGGATGTCCTGGCAGGAAAATAAGGACCGTTACTTTCAATATCTTTATTACTCAAATGTCGATGAAGAGGTTCTGGATTATCTTTTGAAAAATGACTTCGTCACGAAGATCGCGCTCTTTGGTTGGGGAAGACACACCGATCGTCTGAGCAGCGAAGCAACGCCGCTGACCTATGGTGAGATCGACTCTGAGGTCGAGCGCTACGCCGCCTATAGGTCCGCATTCAACGCCGTCAACGCCGCAAACCCCATGCTGTCCTACGCCGTGGTAAGGAACGATGCGGACACCGATCTCAGCAATCTCGATAAATGGTACGTACGGGATGGCGGCGAGGTCGTGGGCATGTACACGATCTACAAACTAATCCTTCGAGCGGAATAGTCCTATAAATCGATTCTTTACCAGATCGCTAGAGATCACCCTGACCCTAATCGTCCGGCTAACGCGACCTCACCCGTTTTACGGGCGCAAAAAAGACCGCCTCGGAAGGCGGTCATATGTATTGCTAAGTAAATATAAATACTTCTTAAGCGGCTAAAAGATCGTTCGACGTTTCAGCGAAAACACGCCTGCCGTTCAAAGCGTCGTCGATGATCTCGCGAACTGCCGAAGCGTCCGGATTAACTTCCATACGTGCGCATGCACGAAGGTGCCGGATGATTCCCTGGGTTGCGATCTCAATCGCATCCTCCGTCAATTTCGAATACCGGCGCGCCTGGATGTGATCGATTTGCAGGATCCGGTCCTGCAATGTCATAAGTTTAGCTGCTGCCACTTTATACTCTCCTTACTCGATAAATTACCCCTAATAAATATCACTTCAGCTGACACGGCCGAATCCCTGAAACATGCCGTAAAATCTGCATATCTCCGACGGTGTTTAGTTGAAAAAAGCGATTTCAACGTTGCAAATAATGAGGGATTCCGAACGCTAACCAACTTTGTAAGGAAATTTTAACAGACAAAACGCAGATTTGTCACGAAGTTTTTTCGGGCGGCTTGTAAAGAAAAGACCGGCGAGTGTGAGCTGGCCGGTCGGATTCGAATCGAATTCTTTGTGTCTTATTTACCTACAGCGTCTTTCATCGATTTGCCGAGACGGAACTTAACCGTAGTTTTGGCAGGGATTTGTATCACCGCCCCAGTTGCAGGGTTGCGGCCTTCGCGGGCCTTCCGCGTTGCTTTTACGAGCTTGCCAAATCCTGGCAGCGTAAATTCGCCGTTTGCTCTAACTTCCTTTGCCGCGAGGTCGGCAATAGTGTCAAATAAGCCTTTAACATCCGATTTTTTGAGTCCCGACGAATCCGCCAATGTATTGACGATCTCCGATTGAGTCATACGAGCCATATTTTAATTAACCTCCAGAGTGATTTGTGATTATAAATACTTCTTTCGCGAACAGAAAAGTCTGCAAAGAAACAGCAGCAGAATGGAAATGATCAGTTGATCGACCCGCGTGATGGTCGGGGCGGCAAGATTCGAACTTGCGGCCTCACGGTCCCAAACCGTGCGCACTACCAGGCTGTGCTACGCCCCGTCACGTTTCAGCTAGAAACGGTATCAAGTGTCGAATTTTACTGGCGAAAAATTGATTGGTCAAGTCAGACCGCAATAAAATCCAGTAAATATCGAATAATAAGCTCAGCCGCTTTCGCTCGGTGACTTATCGATCTCTTGACGTCGTCATGCAGTTGGCCGAACGTTAGGCTGAATCCGTCTGGCACAAAGATCGGGTCAAATCCAAAACCGTTTTTGCCTCTCGGGGCGTCGGCGATCGAACCGTTACATATACCTTCTGCGGCGTAAATTATCCGGCCGTGCTTGTCGGCGAGGGCCATAACACAGACGAAACGAGCCCGTCGGCCCGCGGCCCATGCCTCTTCCAGCATGGTCAAGAGCTTCGGTATCTTCACGTCGTAACCAGTTCCTTCGCCGCCGAACCGGGCAGAATACACTCCGGGCGCGTTTCCGAGAGCTTCGATTTCGAGTCCCGAGTCGTCGGCAAGTGATAAATGATTTGTCTGACGTGCAATTCCGCTGGCCTTTAGTTCGGCGTTCTCGAGGAATGTGGAGCCGGTTTCGTCGACATCGGTTGTGGGTTCGAAGTCGCGAAGGGTCTTCACTTCAAAGGGCAGATCGCGAAACAATTCAGTCAGCTCACGGATCTTTCCCGCGTTTCCGGTTGCCAGTACCAAGCTCTTCTGCGGAATATTCATGATCAGGGGCGTTAAAGCCTGACAGGCAAAGTTTTTGTTGCCAAGACGCCGGGTTTAATTGTATAAAATAAATGGCGATGTTGTTCGCTGCCCGCCTCGAGTCTTCAACTAATAGTGAGGAAATCTCAGTTGGAATTAGCTTCTACTCAAACACCTCTCTTCAACCCTGCAACCTTGTTTTCCGACAGTCGAGAAGAATTCAAAGACTCCGCGATCATCGCGGTTTTCGACCCGGATGAACTTTCATTTGAGCTCGGCGTCTGGTTGGCTGGCCTCGAGAGCTTCTTATATCGTGGTGATCAAGTTTTTTCCGACAAGAACCGGCCGACCGACGCTGCGGGAAACTGGGCACGTGAATGCCGCCTTACCCGGGCGGCATTGCTCAATTCGTCCAAGTTAAACTTCAGGCTCCGAAAGGCGGTCGCCGGACCGCTGCCATCGGACGGCGATCAATCGGCAGGTGGGTCGATCACGACTGCGGAATTGGATCAGTTCGCGCTGGTTCTTCGTGATTCGATCGTCCTGAACGAAAGCGTTCTCGCCGCCAACAAGAGCCTAAATTTCGCTGACTGGAGGGCGTGGAGCTCGACTCTGATCGATAAGCTCGAGTCGTCACATGTCTTTCGAAAACTTATTTCGCGGACACATTCAGCAGGCGAATCTTTTCTTCCCGACAAGCTCAAGAGCCTTGTTACAGGGAAGTCGATCCCCTTTGCGGACGAAGTCGATCTTCGGGTCATTCTTCCCCAGTTCGGAACGATACTCGGCTCATTGGGTGTGGTCGGAAAAATGCTCCGTCACGATGAACCATTAAAGCCGTCTCTAATAATTTTCGCGCGTGTTTATGAGCTGACTTTCGATCTGATCGTTCACATGAACAACCGGCTCTCTCGGTTTCCGAATGAAGAAGCCACGATGTTCGATTCCCTGGACGGAGCTTCGTACACCGCGGCCCTCGAGTTGAAGAAAGTATTTTCGCGGGAACTGACCGGGCTTGTCGGCATCCGTCCGGTTCCATCCGTATTCGCCCGGGTCGAAACCGCGCTCGAACTCTTGAGCGACAGTTTCCGTCAGATCCTGGCGGGCTTTGCCGGTGCGGTCGATCCGCAGATACTTCCGTCGGATCTTTTTCCCAATTTCCAAACGAAGCTCGAACAATCGCTGGCGTTGCGTCAGAACCTGTGGAAGGCCTTGCAGGTTGTGCAGGCAGCCGAGCAGAACCCGGACAAGAAACTGCTCGAAGCGGTCAATAGCGAGTTACATGAGTTCCTCGAACGGACGCTGTCGTTTCTTTTTCACAAAGACCGCGAAACTATCGAGCGATTTGCAGAAGAGATCTTCGCGACCTCAGAGAAAAAAGATATCGTTCCGATCCTTCATCGGTTCGGCGCCTACATAGAAACACTTCTTGCTCAGGTAAATTTGCGAACGGTTCTGGCTGCCTATCCGTTCGATCCGCAGGCGAAATAGCGTCACTGCGATCGCAGGGTGGAAAGGGGCTTTCTGAAGAGCACGTCAAAGTTCGCCGCAGCGCCGACCAGCATCACTATCACTAGCGTCACGAGTACCCCGCCTACGGCCAGGAACGGGTCGAATTCCCAATCGATCTGTAAGAGATAACGGCTTACGGTGTAGGAAAGGACCGTCGCGAAACCGGCGCCGATCAGTCCGGAGAGCAATCCTAGCAGCCCGTATTCAGCGAAAAGGATCGCCGTCAAAGTGGGACGCTTTGCTCCGAGTGTTTTCAATATTGCGTTCTCGTAGATCCGCTGGGATTTCGTGAGTGCGACCGACCCGATGAGGATCAAGATCCCACTCAAGATCACAAAGCTGCCAACAAAAGATATCGCAAGCACAAAGTTGCCGACGAGCTTTTGTACGGTCGCGACGATATCTGCCACGTCGAAGATCTGCACGTTCGGATATGCTTCGAGTACATCGCGCTGAAGCCGCTGGCGGTCGGTCGCTGACGAGCGTTTGAGTATTGTCGCGGCAAATGTCTGCGGTGCTTTTTCCAGAGCGCCGGGACGAAAGACAAAGACAAACGCCGTTCGTGTATTGCGCAGATCCAACTTCCTGATGTTCGCAACCCGCGCTGTGACCCGGCGGCCGGAAATGTCGAACGTCATCGAGTCGCCCGGCGAGACCTTTAACCGGCCAGCCATCTCTTCTTCGACCGAAACTTCGGGTACATTATCCGGATCCGCATTCCACCATTTGCCGCTGAGAACGCTCTCATTCGTGTCCATCTCGGCGCGATAGGTTACGGCAAACTCGCGCCCGATCTGGCCTTGCTGCTGACGCGTTTCGCGCTGAGCAAAGTCGAATGGCTCGCCGTTTACGTGCGAAATCCGCGCCCGGATGGTCGGGATGGTTTCGGGCTTCTCGCCGATATGTGACTGGATAAGCTGAGCAAGAGCTTCGATCTGGCTTTTCTGAATATCGACAAAGAATAAGCTTGGCAGATGTCGGTTTCTTGTGAAGTCGAATTCTCTGACGAGGTTTGCCTGCAGCGACTGGACCGCGAGGACGACGAATGCTCCGAGCCCGACAGCGAGCAGGATCGTGCGGGTTTGGTTGCCCGGCCGGTAGAGCGAGTTTACGGCCTGCGACAAGGCGAACGGACCGACGCGACGAAATCGGCGAAGCAGCCATGTCAGGACTAAAGCGGTCAAATAGAGAACGGCGGAGGTAGCGGCCAGGCCACCCAGGAAAAACGCGCCGACTTTCACCGAGCCTGCCTGCCAAACCGCCACCCCAAGAAGCCCGAGCAGGGAGACCGCGCCAAAGAGCCATTTCGTGAAGTCGAGCCGTCGGATGGAGGAGTTGTTTTCATCGCGAAGCAGAAGCTTCGGTTTTATGTTTCGAACTTGCAGGAGAGGCAAAGCAGAGAACAGCAGCGAGATCAGTACGCCAAGCGTGACGCCTTGAATCACCGTAGAGAGGTTGATGGCATAAGTCATCTTTTCCGGAAGTGCCTCGACAAAACGCCATCGGACGAACAGCAACGCGAGCTGTGCAAAAAGAACTCCGAATATGCTTCCGACAAAGCCGAGAGTGAGGATCTGCAACAGATAAACGGTAATGATCCGCCCACCGCCGGCACCGAGACACTTCAGAACTGCAACGGACTTTCTTTTTTGCTCAACGAACGCTCGAGCAACGTTCCATACCCCGACGCCGCCAAGGACGAGGATCAGCAGCCCGGTCAGCGAAAGGTAATTTTCCGTCCTCTCAAATTGTTCGCTCAGATTTTCCTGGGTCTCGCGGTACGACCCAACTGTTACGGTCGTTCCCTTCAAGGCTTCGCGAAGCTGGCGAACAAGCTCGGTCGGATTGTCGGTCAAGCGATACAAGATACGGCGGCGCACGCGGCTGGCGTTTCTCGTGATGCCCGCGTCATCGAAGGCTTTCTTCTCGATAAAGACGCGGCCTCCCAGGCGAAATCCGCTCGTGCCGCCCGGCTCCTGGTCGAATATCCCTCGTATCTGAAATTCACCTTCTCCAATGCGGATCCGGTCACCCACTTTTACATTCAGATCCTCGAGCAGAATTTTCGCGAGGATCACTCCGTTGTCTTCAAGCAATGAAAAATCAAAGGGCGTTCCGTCGTCGAGCTCAAAACTGCCAACCAGCGGGAACGGCGGTTCGATTCCCTTGAGCTCGACAAGTTTTACGTTTGAGTTGGCGGGGTCCGAAGGCCGGACCATCGACGATGTCGTGATGGTTTCGTTTCGGCCATCGACGATCCCCGATTCTGTTACCGCGGTCTCTATCTTCGAAATCTCGGTTGGTGTGAAATTATTTGTCGAGCTGATATCGATGTCAGCCGTCATGAGAGCACGGGCGTCCGTTCCGACGGCGCGGGTTAGATTCTGGATCAACGATCTCAACGCGACGACGGAACCGACACCGAGTGCAATGCACAGGAAGAAAAATAACAGTCGGCGCCATGATGAGCGGATTTCGCGGCGAGTTAGGTTGAGGATGAAGCGCATAATAAAGCGAGTGATGAGTGACGAGTGAAAAGTGAAAAGTGAAAAGAGTTTGACCGGCGGCGATTCTCGCGACGACGCTCATACCTCGTCACTCATCGCTAATCACCCGTCCGTCTTTCAAAACGATCTGACGCTGTGCCTCAGCCGCCAACCCGTGATCGTGCGTTACGAGAACAAGTGTCACGGCCCGCTCCGTATGAAGCTGGGTCATTAACTCAAAAATGTGCCGGCCGTTTTTCGAATCGAGATTACCGGTCGGTTCGTCCGCGAGAAGGATCTTTGGCCGGTTCGCAAATGCACGAGCTATCGCGACACGCTGTTGCTCGCCGCCCGAAAGCTCCGCCGGATAATGATGGCCCCGATCGGTCAGGTCAACATCTCGCAAAAGCTCGGACGCCCGATCACCGGCGTCGCTGAGCCCCCTGATCTCCATTGGAATAAGAACGTTCTCCAGCGCCGTAAGACTGGGGATCAGATGAAACGACTGGAATACGAACCCGATCTTTGCGCTTCGGATCTCTGCCAGACCGTCCTCGCTTATACTTGTTATGTCGTCACCGTCGATCAGGATCGTTCCGGAACTTGGTGCATCCAGACCGGCGATCAAACCGAGCAGAGTCGATTTGCCGCTGCCGGACGCCCCGGTCAATGCGACAAACTGCCCTCCGGGAATGTCGAGCGAAACGTCGGACAAGATAGTGAGATTTTCCGTCCCCGAGCGGACGGTTTTTGTGACTGAGTTCAGTTGGATCATAAAAAACGGTGAAGTGTGAAGTATGCATGGTGAATGATGAAAGAACCTTTGACCGGGCTCTTTTTAGTTCACCGCTTATACTTCATACCTCACACCTCAAAGAATCTGCATCCAAAGCTTACTAAATCGCGTAGCATATTATTTAGTTTCACATGAATCATATTATTCGAAACACAGCATTTCTAAGTTTCATATTTCTCTGGTCACTGGCGGCCGCGTGTTCCTCGGGTGGGCGTCCGTCCGAGATCGGCGTTGGATCAAACAAACCTTTGAAGACGCCGGAGGTGACGGCGAATCGGCCAAAGATCGTCGCGTTCGGCGACAGCCTGACCGCGGGGTTTGGCCTCACCGAACGCGAGTCATACCCCTATCTTTTGCAGGAACGCTTGAATGCCGACGGATACAATTATGAGGTTGTGAATGCAGGTGTCTCAGGCGACACGAGCCTTGGCGGTCTCGAGCGCGCCGATTGGATTCTCGAACAGGAGAATGTTCAGATCATTGTTCTTGAGCTCGGTGCAAACGATCTGCTTCGGGGTGTTCCGGTTGCGAAGATGAGAACGAATCTCGATAGGATCATTCGCAAAGCGAAGGCGAAAAATGTCGCTGTGCTCTTGTGCGGAATGCTCGCGCCGCCGACGATGGGCGCGGATTACCAGAGGGAATACTCGAACGCTTTCCCAGATCTCGCGACGACGCACAAGGTCGCATACCTGCCGTTCCTTTTGGAGAACATCGCGCTCAAGAGAGAATTGAATCAAGCCGATGGCATCCACCCGAACGCCGAGGGTACGAAGATCATGATGGTGAATATTTATAAAGAGCTGAAGCCGATGCTAAAGAGCTCTTAGATAGACTATCAATCAAGGGAGGGATTTCATGAAACCGCACTTTTTGCTAATGACTCTTCTGTTCGCGACGTCTGTCACACTAGCGCAGGACCCCACACCGACGCCGACACCAGATCCAACGACCGCAACCGACCTTGCGGATAAAGACCAGAATAAAGAACTCCAAAGGTCGACGGTTCAGCCCGGGCTATTCACGGTGAAGCCGTCTACTGACTATGTTCGACCTACCGCTGCTACGCGCCAAAAGCGGTTCATCAACAGCACCGTTGGGCCGTTCGCTCTTGGAAGAATGATCGCGACCGCGGGAATTTCTACCTGGCGTAATTCGCCGGCAGAGTGGGGAACGAAATGGGAAGGTTTTGGGCGCCGCGTCGCATCCAACTTTGGTAAGAATGCGATCAAACAAACTACGAAGTTTGGTCTCGACGAAGCGATGAAATTGGACAGTCATTTCTATCGCAGTCGGAAAAAAAGCGTGTCCGCCCGCATCCGGAACGTACTCATCTCGCCCGTCACGGCGCGTGATAGGTATGGTAAGCGTGTCATCGGCGTCCCGAACTTAGCCGGAACATTCACGTCGAGCATCATCGCCTACGAAACGTGGTACCCGGATCGATACGATTGGAAAGATGGCGTTCGAAGCGGTACCCTCTCACTCGGCTTTAATGCCGCCTTCAATTTGTTCAAAGAATTTGTTTGGAAGAAGTGACCCGGAGCTCGCTGCTCGAGCTATATTGATTCGGTCTATGAACGTCACACACCTCGAATGCGCGCTCTGCGGACTGCGGCACGAAGCGAATAAACTGCAGAATCTCTGCGTCGAATGCGGCAAGCCGCTGCTCGTTCGATATGACCTCGAAAAAGCTGCGGCGACAATAACGCCGGATGCACTCGCGTCGAGGGAATCGTCATTGTGGCGATACCGCGAAGTGTTGCCGGTTGAAAACCCCGACAACATTATTAGTTTTGGCGAAGGCTGGACACCGCTTCTAAAAGCCGGCCGACTTGCGGAAAAACTGCCGATCAAACTAAACCTGTTCATCAAGGACGAGGGCCAGAACCCGACGCAGAGCTTCAAAGCCCGCGGCATGACGGCCGCGATCTCGATGGCAAAGGAGCTAGGCGTGAAAAAGGTCGCCGTCCCTTCGGCGGGGAACGCCGCGGGAGCGATGGCAGCGTATGCCGCACGAGCCGGAATGGAAGCATTTATCTTTATGCCATCCGACACTCCGCGAGCGAACATCGTCGAATGCGAGCAGACGGGAGCGCACGTCACTCTCGTCGACGGCTTGATCACGGATTGCGGAAAGATAGTCGCCGAGAGAAAAGAGGCCGAAGGCTGGTTTGACGTATCTACGCTGAAAGAGCCGTATCGTGTCGAAGGCAAGAAGACGATGGGGTATGAGCTCTTCGAACAGTTTGGCGCTTACAGCACCACCCCGGCCTCGCAAAGCCTCGGCCACCCCTCCTTAAACCAGGAGGGGAGTTTGGCACATAGCTCCCCTCCTGGTTTAAGGAGGGGTGGCATCCGCGAAGCGGATGACGGGGTGGTGCCCGATCAGAGAGCCCGCTACTTACCCGACGTGATCATTTATCCCACCGGCGGCGGCACCGGCTTGATCGGAATGTGGAAAGCGTTCGACGAGATGGAGCAGATGGGCTGGATCGATTCGCGCCGTCCAAGAATGGTAACGGTCCAATCGGCAACTTGCGCTCCGATAGTGCGGGCGTTCGAGAAAGGAGACAGATTTGCTGACGAATTCGAGAATGCTTCGACCGTCGCGTCCGGCCTTCGAGTTCCAAAAGCCATCGGCGATTTTTTGATCCTAGATGCTATCCGAGCATCGGGTGGAACCGCGATTGCTGTGAGCGATGAAGAATTAGTGAAAGCCGTCGGCGAGATCGGTGCGACCGAAGGTGTTTTTGCCGCTCCCGAGGGTGCTGCGTGCCTGCCCGCCTTACTAACACTGATCGATCGAGCCGAGGTTAAAGATGGTGAAACTGTCGTGCTATTCAACACCGGTTCTGGCGTGAAATATTTGGAGGCCTTCGAGTAAAGTTGTGATAGGCTAGCCCGGAAAAAGATATCGAAATAGTATTGCTTCTCACCCAGGACCGTACCTGCTCTTTTGTGGAGGTGGAAACCGCGATAACAACACGCCGATCACGACTTCGGAGTGCGATCACGAAGTCCATAACAATATCGCTCCTCAACTTTGTGTGGCTCCTGCCGGTACACGCCGCATTCAATCTCGACCCGACGTTCAATGGCAGCGGAAAGGTTACGGTCTCTTTTCCGGATTCGTCTACCACCTACAGATCACAAGCATTTAGAGTTTTCCTTCAGCCGAACAATCGGATACTTGTCGTCGGATCGTTCTCAAACATCAGCCCTGACGGGCAGTTGCCCGGAGTTGCCTGGGCCGGACTGACGCCGAGCGGGGCCCTCGATTCAGGCTTTGGCTCCGGCGGAACGCACACCGATTGGCGATCGGACGCCCGCACGAATTTTACGGATGCACTGATGTACGCGGATGGATCAACCTTGCGCATCGCGCAAGTTTCAAGGCTTCCTGTCGGATCAAGCACTGTTCAAACAGTCCGCCTTACGGCGAATGGAGGAGTAGACAATGTCTTTGCTTCGAACGTAAGCATCGGTCCATGTTGCTTCGGTTTTTTCACCGCGCGACCTGTCCAGATCGCCGTCAGGAGTGACGGGAAAATTCTTGCGCTTGTCACGGACGAAGGCGGGTATTTTCTCTATCGCCTCAATTCAGACGGCACCCGCGACACGACCTTCGGAGCAAACGGCGTTCTCAGAATTGGCTTTAACAAATTTTCGCCGACGAATTTTATCGAAATGATAGCAATGAACGACGGGAAGATTCTCCTTGTTGGCCACGTCCCGCCGTTCGACTCGCCAACCGGCTCGAGTGAGTTTTTCTTTGCCCGCCTGACAGAGACGGGAAATTGGGACAAGACGTTCGGTCGTTCTGGCTTTGTGCGTGTTGCGTTTGGCTCTGGCTTGACTGGTACCGTTCGTAAGGCATTGCTGCAGGCTGACGGCAACATACTTCTTTGCGGCAACGTTGTGAGTTCAGACACGGATGTATGGATGGCGCGCTTTAGACCGAACGGCAGACGGGACACCACGTTTGGAAGCGACGGCGTTGTGGTAAACGACTTCGCTCCCGGCGCTACGGATATTGCAAATTCGATCGCAATTTCACCGGACGGTAAGATCCGAATAGCCGGCGAGATCGGCTCGGAGACGACTCCAAGTTTTTTGGTTGCCCGGTTCTCTGCAACTGGAGCGTTCGAGGAGCAAACGTCATTTTCATTCACCGCCGGCCAAAATGCGGGAGCCAGCGACGTTACTCTCCAACCGGACGGGAAGCTGCTTGTCGTCGGTTACACGCAGAACCCGAACATGTCGATCACCGGTAGTGTTTTTGCCGTTGCCCGTCTCACCGAGTAGCTTCCGCGGGGCGACGTCTAACCCGCGAGTCGGTCGCGGAACGGTTCCTTCCAGCTTTCGGGAAACGCATCAATATTTAAAGCGCGCGCCATCGTCTCTCGATCGTCCTTGTCCTGGACCCACACCCTGACGATATCCGTGACCGTTACCTCGTTTTTATCTCGAGATAGAATTTCGATATCGTCGCCGGCCGCAAGCTCCCCCGTCTTTGTTACGGCAAGATAGAATCCGCTTTTTCGACTCTGTAGAAACCGGCGAAGAATATCCTTTCGACGAAAACGTATGCCGAGTTTGTAGCACGGCATGCGGGGTTCGGTGACGACAAACTCCGCTGTTCCAATACGAATTTTGTCTCCGATAAATACTTCGGTTTCGAGCAAGCCTTCGGTTGTCAGGTTCTCTCCGAATTGAGAATCGCCCAGTTCCATTTCCGGCAGCCCGTTCCGCCAATATTCGTAATGCTCACCGGGGTAAACGTAGACAGCTTTGCTCCATCCGCCATGTACTGTGAGGTCGGCCTGGGCATCGCCTGCAAGATTCAGTTCATTCACTCTCACGCGTCCGTCAACCCGATGCTTGAATATAGACGTGAGGACAAATCCTTCGCTTCCAGTCTGAACAATTTGCGGCTGTCCCACCGAAACTGTTACAACTCTCATAATTGGCGAATATATCGATTTTGCCCACGGGCCACAAGATTGGGCAGGACAGGTAGATATTTGTTAAGATGTTCGCCGGGATTCGTGCGTCCCACTCCGACAAATATTATGTTTAGCGATAATTTCAGACGAGGTGAAGGAAAGGGGAACGGCAAGACAGGTTCGAAGGCCGTTTCAAAGATGGCCGATCTTGGCTGGAAGGCGTTTCAGGCTCTCAATAAGGCGATTCCTGAAGGCGAGTCGATACAGCCCGCATGGGCCGCCGAGCCGCTCTTGAAATCGTACGAACGTACGGCGCCTCCGCTGGGATTTCCTCGCGAGACCGACAGCTTGTGTCCTTCATGCGTAAAGTCTGTCCGCAACGGCGTGATCTCCGGCGACATTCCGCTGAACATTTTGATGGATTCGCATCCGGGCGAGATCAAGGCCCAGATCGTCGAAGAAAACGGCCAGGTGCTGATGCGAAAGACATGCACAACGCACGGCGAGTTCGTTGACGTACTGGCGACCGACTCCGCTTTTCTTAACCGTATCGAATCGCTTTTTTATGGACGTGATTTCAAAGCGGCTGAGGACAAACACGTTCATCATCACGGGACGAGCGATATTAAGTTCGGCCGCGGAGCGGTGCTCACCGTAGATCTGACCAACCGCTGCAACATGATGTGCAATCCGTGCTTTATGGACGCGAACCAGGTTGGATACGTTCACGAACCGACGTTCGAAGATACGAAAGCGATCCTCGATCGAGCCGTCTCGTTCAAGCCAAAACGTCAGATCATCATTTTGTTCTCAGGCGGCGAGCCGACGCTCTCGCCATACTTTCTCGACGCCGTTGCTTACGCGAAGAAGGTCGGATTCTACCGGATTCTCGCCGCGACTAACGGCATCCGTTATGCCGAGGACATCGAGTTTTGCAAGGCAGCGAAAGAAGCGGGCCAGCACGGCGTTTATCTTCAGTTCGACGGAACCAACGAGAAAGACAACGAGCATCGTGGCGTCGGCAATCTGTTCGACGTCAAGCTCAAGGCGATCGAGAATCTCGCGTCGGTCGGTGTTAAGGTGACGCTCGTTACGACCATCGTAAATTCCTGGAACAACAACGGGATTGGCAGCATCGTGAAATTTGCCGCGGAGAACATCGACAAGGTTCAAACGATCGCGTTCCAGCCCGTATCGTTCACCGGACGCGATGAGGACATTTCGGATGAGGACCGCATCAAACAGCGATACACACTTGCGGGAATGACGCACGATCTGAAAGAACAGCTTGATGGTGTGCTCGAGCCGATGCGCGATTGGTTTCCGCTGTCCAGCTATTCCGCGTTTACATCCGTCATGGACATGCTGCAAGGTGCCGATGCTCCGTGGGGTTGGTCGTCGTGCAATTGCCATCCGAATTGCGGGATATTCACGCTGATGGTCGTCAACAAAAAGAGCGGCCTGACGAAATCGCTGTTCGAATTTTTCAACTACGAGCAGTTCATGAAGGACGTCGCGACGATCACCGATACTGCCCGGGGCAAAAAGCTGACGATGGCCCAACTCGGGATGGCGATCATGCGCAATTACGACGCGGCGAAAGCTCCGGATGGATTCCCGATCTCGCAGATCATCAATCTTTTCAAACCATCGTCGACGACATCGAACTCGGACCGAAACGATCGAATGAAGGTCGAGAAATCCGACGATGACGTTTGGCGCGTTCTATGTGTCGAAGGAATGTGGTTCCAGGATCTTTTTAACTACGACTTCCGCCGCACCGAGATGTGCGTAATTCCGTACGGAACGCAGGAAGGCGAGATCAGCTTTTGCGCATACAACACCGGCGTTGGCTGGCGGCAGATCATCGAAGAGATGCACAAGACGGCATCACTTTCCGAGTGGTATCAGGAAAACGGCCGTCACGCCGTCTATGCGAAGGGAAAGGAAGTTCCGGGAATCCAGAAAACGCGTTCGCTGTCTCTGCCTGTGATCGCAAAGGTTCTCGAAGAAGATATCGATAAGGCGTCAGTTTCGCCGTATTTGATCGAAGACGACGAAACGGTTGGTGTCTAGAGTTCTGGCAGGGATAAAGGAGATGGAGGGGGATTTGTTATGCAGCAGATCCCCTTCATCTCCTTTATAACTACAGTTTTATGCTTGGATCAGAGACACTCGAGAAGACGAGACAATCCGCTCCGAACATCAGGCGGTAAATGCACACGAAGCGCCCGCCGTCCTCGATCCAGCAGTACCTGAAAGTCGCCGCGTGCCTGCGCCGACTTCACAATGCCAAAAGAATATTGTTGTTTCGGCACCGGAAGATCGGCTTCGTCGTCGGCAGTTATCTGTAAAAAGACTCCGTTGTTCCCGCCACCCTTGTACGCCTGACCGGTAGAGTGCAAGAATCGGGGACCGAAGCCGAGACAGGTTGCAGCGAGGGTCTGATTGAGGACGGTTTCGCGCAGGGCCTGCAACAGAGTTTCATTCTCCGAATTCATTTCAACGTAAGCGAGCAATGCGAAATAGTCGTTTGCCTCGATACGCGAGATGTGAGCTTTTAGATATCCGGCAAGCGAACGGGTATCACCGGCGATAACGTCCAGTGCCGCGACGTTCGCATCATTGCTGAATAACGCGATTCCACTCTCTTCGAAAAACGGAGTTTCGTCGGGAAGCGAGCCGGTCTCTTCATACTGATCGGTGATCCTCCGCGCCTCGATCTTTGCCGATTCGACATCCGGCTGATTGAACGGATTGATCTTCATCACCGAACCGGCGACGGCTGTCGCAAACTCCCAACGGAAAAATTCCTGTGAGATGTGATAGAGCGATTCGAGTTCGATGCGGATCATCGGGTGTCCCGCGCGTTCGATATCTTCCAACCCTTGGTGAATTCGCTCATCGGTGGCCGAGTCTTTCATACCGAGGTGTACGAACACCCGGTCACTGTGATAATTCTCCGCGTCGATCATCGGCTCTCGATCCACCGGAATTATCGCGACGCCGTTCTTGCCGGTGGATTCGGCGATCAATTGTTCGAGCCACGCTCCGACATCGTGAAGCGCCGGCGAAACAAAGATCGTCAGCTTATCCTTTCCATGTCGATGGCATACGCCGAGAATCAGTCCAAGCGGTGCGCCGGGATTTTCCTGCGGCACGAGGTTGCGGCATTCGGAAATCATCTCCGAGGCTCGTTGCAAGAGGATCTCAACATCCAAACCCATCGAGGCAGCCGCCGCAAGGCCAAACGCCGACAGGGCCGAAAATCGCCCCCCGATCTCCGGATTTCCGTAGAAGATGTGTCGAAATCCATCGGCCTTCGCGATCTGCTCCATCTTCGAACCGGGATCGGTGATGGCGACGAATTGTTTTCCGGGCGTCTCGGAAATCTGAGAAACGCGTTCAAAGAAATATTGTTTGAAACAATTCGGCTCGAGTGTCGAGCCCGATTTGCTTGCGACGATGAAAAGAGTTTTCGGGAGATCGAGTTTGTCCTCGACGGCTTTGACCCGCGCCGGCACGGTCGAGTCGAGAATGTGAAAGTTTGTTTTGCCAAACGTCATCGCGAGGACTTCGGGGCACAACGATGAGCCGCCCATTCCCATCAGTAGAATGTCTGTGAATCCGGCTTGCTCGATTTCCGCGGCAAGGTCTCGGTATTTCTTAAGATCACCTAACTCTTGATCGACAATATCCAGCCATCCGAGCCACTGTTCTTCGTCGTTGCCGGTCCAGACAGAAGCGTCCCGCGCCCAAATGCGCGCGACCTTGTCGTCCGCTTTCCAGGATTCGACCTCAGCTTGCACGGCGTCCTGCAAATCAGGCGTGAGGGAATAAGAAATTAAGTTGGTTACCATGGCATTCCTCTTTGTCTGCGTGAAGCATATTCTCACGCAACGAATGAGCGGGGGCAAGCCCGCCTTCCGGACCTGCGAATGTTCTATGATTCAGGAAACAAGCAGAGCGTCGT